>JAEUHD010000263.1 GCA_016793645.1 Verrucomicrobiales bacterium | reverse complement strand
TCGGGGATTCCGGGGTCGCGACCCTTGAAGGGTCACCGGACCCTCCGAATCCACAACGGCGCCGGAGAATTCGATGGAACGAACGGTGACCTCGTACGGGCCATCGGGCTGCCACGGGGGCACCCAGCCTTCGAAGGATCCAGCCGACATCGGCGCGTCTCCCAGCCACAGCGGAGTCCCGGTCTCCGGGACCAATTCCACCCGCACGCCGCCCTGCGGGGACTGTGAGGCCCATGCCACCCGGATTTTTCCCCCGGCATTGAGAATCGTCCCCGCAACCGGATCGGTCACGGTCAGGGACGGCGGCTCCGGTTCCGGGATTCCCTTGGCGGTCACCCCACCCAACCGCTTCACCTCGTCGGCCGGCATGGGCCAGGGACGAAGCTGGAGTGAATTGATCCTTCCGGTTCCCAGCTCCCCGTCGTTGTCCGCCATCAGGAGAAACACAGGGCCCAGGGCCCAGCGACCGTTCGGGGAGACCCCGGGACTCTGCGCGACCGGTTCTCCATCCCGGTAGCTGGTCAGGGTGCCCGCGCGGGAATCCACAACCAGGGCCAGCCGGACCCAGTCCCCGCTGCGGATGCTTCCTCCGGAGCTTCCCGGAATCCCCAGCGAGCCATCGGACCGAATGCTCCACTCGGCATCGTCCAGATTGCCCAGGTCCGTCTGGAGCAGCGCGGTGGCCACCACGGGTTGATCCAGGAGCTTGAGATCCAGGATCAGGGTGTAGTCGTTCAGCAGCGGGCTGCCGGGAGCCGACGCACTCTGGTTCCATGCCCAGAAGGCCGTCCCCCGGCCGAACTCCACCACCGCGGCCTCCGCGTTCCCAATGGGCTCCCGGGCGAACCGGACCGAGGGCCGCTCCAAGGGAGGCAGGGGAACCTCAAACAAGGGTGCGCCCTCCACCGAGGAGTTCAGGTTTCCATTGAACTCCCATCGTTCATAACCCGCACCCTGGAGCCGCATCACCCCAACCAGGAACCCCAGCAGGCAGCACCCGGGACGTCGGAGCGTGAGGAGGATCATGGAGGCAGGATTGGAGATCCTCCGGTACCAGCTTGTTCAATGACTGGCGAGGATCGATTCACCCCGGCGGCTCCGGAGTCGGCCGGCGTTGATGTCCGATCTTCCAAACGAGGAACGTTTGTAGTGCAGGCTTTAGCCTGTGGTTCGCCGACGCGAGGACGCGGTTTGGGCGGGGAAGCAGCCTGAAGGCTGGACTACGAACGTGCGGGGCCGTTTGTAGTGCAGGCTTTAGCCTGTGGTTCGGCGACGCGAGGACGGCAGTTTGGGCGGGGGAGCAGCCTGAAGGCTGGACTACGAGCGTGCGGGGCGATCTGCTCTGCGCCGGCATGATCCAGGGTTCTCCGGTCCCCCGTCCCCCTTCCTGGCTCACCGCCCGACTGGCCACGGCGCCCGCGCCTGTCTTTGTGGCGGTGGCGGTCGCGGCGGCCTTCTCGACCTATTTTGCGATGTACGCCTTCCGCAAGCCCTTTGCGGCGGCGACCTTTGAAGGCCAGTTCTTTCTCGGAACCCACGTCGCGCTGAAGACGGCGATCGTGATCAGCCAGATCCTTGGATACGCGCTCTCGAAATACATCGGGATCAAGGTGTGTTCCGAGGTCACCCCCGCCAAACGGGCCCGGTTGCTCATCGGACTCGTCCTCTGGGCACAGGCAGCGCTGATCCTCTACGGGTTCCTTCCGGACAACTGGAAGGTCGTCGCGATCTTCCTCAACGGACTCCCCCTCGGAATGATCTGGGGGCTTGTGGTCTGGTATCTGGAGGGCCGGCGAACGTCCGAACTGCTTCTGGCCGGACTCAGCCTCTCCTTCATCATCGCGAGCGGCGTGGTCAAGGACTTCGGCCGCGCCCTGATGGCGGGGACCGTCGCCGGATGGTGGAACGCCGTGCCGCTGATCGGACCCGCGATCGGATCCGCGCTGGGCCGGGTCAGCGAGGGCTGGATGCCCGCCATCGCCGGATTCCACTTCCTGCCGATCTTCCTCGCCTCGGTCTGGCTCCTGAACCAACTGCCGCGTCCCAGCGACGCGGATGTGGCGGCCCGCGTCGAACGGGAACCCATGCAGGGCGCGGACCGGCTCGCGTTCGTGCGACAGTTCGCCTTCGGACTGACCTTCCTGTGCGTGGCGTACTTCTTCCTCACCGCGTACCGGGATTACCGGGACAACTACCAGGTCGAGATCCTCGATGGTCTCGGATACCCCTACAAGACCAACAAAACCGTCATCTCCCAGGCGGAATCGATCGTGACGTTCGGGGTGATGGCGGTGCTGGCGATGCTCAATGTGGTGAAGGACAACCGGCGCGGACTCCTGTGCGCCTTCGGGATCATGGCGGGGGGCGTCGCCCTCCTCGGGGTGTCCACCGCCCTGCTCCAGGCGGGATGGCTCAATGGATTCTGGTGGATGACGCTGACCGGTCTCGGCTCGTACCTGGCGTATGTCCCCTATGGCTCGGTATTGTTTGACCGTCTGATCGCCTCCACCCGCGTGGTGGGCACAGCCGTCTTCGCCATCTACCTGGCGGACGCGATCGGGTACACGGGTTCCGTCGGGGTGCAACTCTACAAGGACCTCATCGCCGGCGCGTCATCCCGCCTCGCGTTCTTCATCCAGTTCACCTGGTTCATGAGTGCGCTCGGGCTGGTATGCCTGCTCGCGAGCGCCCTCTATTTTGCGCGCCGAACCCGGAAGGGTTGAGACGAATGCGGTCGAACGGAACGCGATTCAATCCGCAGGCCGCAGCGACTGGGCATTGAGCGCCGCCGAGATCCGCGCGTTGGTCTCCACCAGGTGCGCCTTCGTGGTGGGATCGGTGACGGCGGCCGCAGCGTTCAGGGACTGGGAACCCAGTCGGACCAGACTGGCGCGGGCCAGGGTCGTGGCATCCTCCGGCGCCGCCTGCCCCCCGTTGGTCCGGAGGACGAGGCGGAGGAGGTGCCGCAGATGCTCGCGCTGGAGATTCCGCCGGGTGCTGCTGATGGGGGCGGGCGTCTTCAGCTCGGTCCAAACCGAGTCCTCCAGGGACCCAAACAACTCCGCCATGGTGAAGACGTCCTGACCGGAGGCGCGAAACAGGACTTCGTTGTCGAGCACCCGATCCAACACGACGGGATGCAGGACGCGATCCAGGGCGGCAGCCTGGACTCCGAGCACGAGATCATGCCACGGATAGTCGAGTCGCTGCGTGCCGCTGAAGAAGACGTCCAGCCCGCCCAATCCGTACATCCGCTCCGGGGCCAATCGCGCCAGGATCGTCGAAGGCGGACGGTACCCGGCGTCGGCAAAAATCTGCTCGGAGAGGAAGGCCAACGCCTCCCGCTGCTTTGCCGCCGGCACCGGTTCCAGCGGCGGCCGTCCGCCGGCATCCCCGGATCGGGCCCGCGAGAGCTGGACGCCGCCCACAAACTTGGAGGAGATCCCGGCGCCCTTCTGCAATTCGCGGAAGCTCCGGTTGAGCACCCGACGCAGCACCTGGTAGCCGTCCCCGGGCGCCACCAGTCGTTCTTCGGCGTGCGCCCACAGTTCGCGAACAAGCGCCAACTGGCGACGTTCGAAGGCGAGCGGATCCGCGGACGCGTCAAACTGGTTCACATAGGGATCCATCGCGTAGGGGGAATAGGTCCCCAGCGCGTCCTCGTCGGTCGCATAGCCCAGCAGGGGATCGCCGCTCCGGGACGCGATCGCCTTCAATTCCGCCTCCTCCTTCCCCGGAGTGAGCGGACGATAGGCGTACTCAATCGCCCACAGGTCGTAGGGCCCCAGCCGGGTGGGGACGAAATCGCCCTGGGTTTCCCCCGGCAACGCGACGACCAGTGCGTTGTAATCCATGACCGACGACGACTGTCCCACCGAATGCGTCCGGTTGGTGTTCATCAACTCCGAGTCGGGCAGGATCGTGCTGGCCCGGAAATTGTGGCGGAGCCCGAGGGTGTGGCCGACCTCATGGGCGACCACCTCGACGAGGTACTCCCGGATCAGGCGGTCGGTCAGTTCGAAGGGGGCTCCCGGACGGGCGGCCAGGACGGAGGCCGCAAAGGCGGCGTTCTGCGCGGCCTCG
Source organism: Verrucomicrobiales bacterium (assembly GCA_016793645.1). Classification (GTDB taxonomy): domain Bacteria; phylum Verrucomicrobiota; class Verrucomicrobiia; order Limisphaerales; family UBA9464; genus UBA9464. The sequence continues at coordinate 15,281 of JAEUHD010000263.1, read as the reverse complement.
ATGGCGTAGGTGCAGGCCACGGGTTGTCCGCGACGCCACTGCGCCACCACCGAGGCCAGCGGGGAGGACCGGGCCGGCAGGACGGGCTCAATGGTCTCCTCGGCGCTGCGGCGGAGGCTGCGCACCATGAATTCGCTGAAGCCGATGTCCGCATCGTAGATCTCCCCCGTAAACGGATTGGCCCGGGAGGGACCGATGGCGAATCCGGCATCCACCCCGGCGAACCAGCGGATGGTGTTGTATCGCGTGTCCGCCGGATCCCAGGTGGCGTCGTCGGGCATTTCGCGGCACACAATCGCGTTGGTGAACCCGATCCGCTCAAAGGCGGTGTTCCAGATCAGCACGCCTTCGCGGAAGGCCGGCCGGTATTCGGACGGAATGGTGTTCTCCAGCCAGAAGACGATCGGCTCCTTCGGCGGGGAGACCGCGGCCGTGGGATCCTGCTTCTCCAGGTTCCAACGGTGGACATGGCGACGAAAGGGCGACGGCGGCCGATCGCTCGTGAAGTCCTGCTGCAGACTGAGGAAGTGCCCGACACGCTCGTCCGCCGGCCGGGGCTTGAATCCCGGCGAGGCCCGCAGCGCGCTGAGTTCGTATTTCACCACCAGCGGGATGGACCGGGGATCCGGCAGCGAGGCGGAGCTGACCTTGGGATTCGCGGTCTGGTAGTGGAGGTGCAGGTCCAGCAGCAGGTTCTCCGGAAAGGCGCGCACGTCGCCGAAGTAGCTGGACCCCTTGTCGAAGTTGAACCCGCCGGGAGGATAGGCGTCGTTGAGCTGCGCCGAGTAGCCATTGAAATCCGTCAGGAAAAGATCCCCCGCATCGACCAGGATGCTGCGCCGCTCCGGGTGCGGCGCGGACAGGATTTTCACGGTTCCGGCAAGGCTGTCCCCAAAGGATTTCTGAACCGTGCGTTCCGCGGGTGTTCCAGCGTCCGCGGTGAACACCGGATTCTTGATCACCCACTGGACCTGTTTTCCCACGCGCCGGAAGGTGCAGGGGAAATAGCCGCCCATCTGCGACGAATACAACCCCCGCTCGCCGGTGCCGCGTTCCTGCGTCGCCGAGAAGAGATACACCGTGTCCCACTGGTTGGTCTGGATCTCCAGCAGCACCCGCGTGGGATCATTGGTCGCCCGATAGACCCGGAACAGTCCGTTGGTTACCGGCTCCAGTCCCTTGATGACGTCGGCAAACGGCTTGTCGTCGTCCTTCTTGTCGGCGTCCTTCGGCGCCGCGTCGGTATTGCTTTTCAGTTTTCGGAACTCAATGCCGCGGTGGGGGCCGTCCAGACCCGGGAGTTGCGCGGGAGACGGGGATTCGGCGGACAGGGATTTCGCCGCGGCGAGGAACACTGCGACGGCAAGAAGGAGACGATGCGTCATGGGAAAGGATGGCAGCAGATGGCGAGAACTCACGGACAAGATTGGCTGCCGATGTCCGCCGCAATCCGCCAGGAACCGCCCTGTTTGCGCCAAACGGTGAGGTAGCGTCCGGTGGTGGCGCGGCCGCCGTCATTGAGCCGATAATCTCCCCAGGTCCAACCCAAGGAACCGTCCGAGGAAACCTCCGCCTGCTGCGGGTCCCACGACAGCGCGCCCGGGGAAAGACCGGCCGCGTCCGCCTTGAGCGCCGCGGCGCCTCGCAGGACCGGACCGGCGGGCGTCAGGCGGACGGAAGCGTTGTCCGCATACTGATCCAGGGCAGCCGCAAACCCTTTCTCGCCGGCCAGTCGGGCAAAGGCCCGGTCGGTTTCCAGGAGCGAGGTACCCCGTCCGGGACTGCCCGATACCGACTCACTGCGATTGACCGACACGGACACGCATCCGGTGGCGAGGGCACCCAGGACGGTGAGGAGGGGAAAGAAACGCTTCATCAGGACCTCAGCCTCTCGGCGAAGAAGCGCAGCGTGTCAACCAGATGTGTTTCCCAGTAATCCCAGGTATGACCTCCGGGGAACTCCTCATAGTGGTGGGGAATGCCGGCCGCCTCCAATTCGCGGTGCAGGATCCGGTTGCCTTCCAGCAGCGGGTCCTCGGTTCCGCAGTCGAATCGAATTGGGGGAAGCCGTCCCCGGGAACGCTCCAGGGCGGCAAAGACAGACCGATCTTCCGGAGCGGCGCTCCATTCCTCAATTCCATTGACGGCGAACGCGCGAAACTGGTCGGCCCGGGTGGCGGAGGAATGTCCCGAAATCGCCCGAAATCGCTCCGGGTATTTCCCGCCCAACCGAAGCGCACCGAAGCCGCCCATGCTGAGTCCCGCAAGGAACAACGGGGACGCTTCGGAAACTCCCGCCACCGCCTGGCGGGCCACCTCCGGAACTTCCTGGACAATCCAATGCTCGAAATCGAGTCCGACTTGGCGGACGTATCCGGAGCCGTCCCCCCGGAGTCCATCACTCGGCATGGCCAGCACCAACGGCGGCAGTTCCCCGGCGTCAATCAGGCGGGCAGCCGTCCGATGGGCGCCCCCCTTCAATGCCCAGGCCCAATGGGAGCCGTACACCCCATGCAAGAGGATGACGACGGGAACATTCCGGGCCCCGGCGATTTCCGCGCCCGGATGGACGTAAAGCGTGACGTCTCCGCGACCACGAAGGGAATCGCTTCGGACGGTCACGAACCGCAATCCATCCTGCGTGAAGCGGGGATCGGAAACTTCGAAGGTTCGGAAGGGCATGGGGAGCGACTTTGACTTGGGAAGGAGGTTCCCCCCGGTGATGAACAATCAGTGGAGACGGACCTGATGGACGCAACGCAGGGCCACGGGGACGACAATCAGGATCGGCAACCATGTCAGGACGGAGGAGGACGCGGTTCCCAGAAGCCAGATTCGCGGTGCCCACGCGGCGGCGTCTCTTATCGCCCCTGCCCCGCTTGGGCGGCCATTGCGGTGAAGGACACGGCGCAAGCGAGGGCGGGATTTGCAGGCGTCCGTCGTGGCGCCGGCTCCTTCATCGGGCTATCGACTGTGCTGCAGGAGCCAGTCGAAGAACGTGGGTTCGCTGTAGGCCTGGGTCCACGAGTCGTGGCCCGCCTCGGGATACACCGTCAGCCGGATATCCGTCACTCCAGCCTTTTTGAAGGCGTCCACCATGCGTTCGCTTTCGGACAGCGCGACCACGTTGTCCTTGCCCCCGTGAAACGCCCAGACTCCAAGGGTCTTGAGAGCCTCCTGCTGGGACGGAAGTAGGGCGCGGATGCGTTCCCCTCCCCCACAGACCGGGGCAACGGCGGCGAAGCGTTCGGGATGCCGCAACGCCAGAGCCCAGGTGCCGTAGCCCCCCATGCTCAGCCCCGTCGCGTAAACCCGCTTCGGATCCACCCGGTACCGGGCCTGCAGCTCGTCGAGCATGCCGATGAGGACCGCGTCGTCCCACACCTGTCGTTCCGGGCACTGCGGTGAGACCAGGATGAAGGGAAGGTCCCGACCGGACTGGACCATCTTCGGCGGTCCGTGAACGGCCACCTTCTGCAGGTCCTGGCCCCGTTCCCCGGCCCCGTGGAGGAACAGGACGAGCGGCCATTGTTTGGACGCATCGGCGCCGTAGTCCTTGGGAAGGTACAGGAGGTAGTCGAGCTGGTTGGTCCGGGTCACCACCGCGCGATATCCTGCGGAGACCTGACGGCCCGGCTGGGGGCTGCCGGACAATTCTGCGCGGAGCAGCGATGCCGACGCCAGACCGGCCAGGGTCAGCAGCGCAAGGCGGAGAGAGCGTGGATTCATCGGGGGGAATCCTGCCGCGGCTCCCCGGAAAACTCCAGTCCAGAGCCATCGGGCGCGTCCCTTGCGGAGCGCTTGAATGGGTTGACCGTGAAGGGCGTCCTCACACACGATTACGATCTTTATCGCCCATGAAATTCCTCCTGCCCCTCACTGCCGCCGCTGCCGTGGCCGGGTTTTCCGCCCCGGCCCTCGGTGCCGACGTTGACCTCAGCAAACTGCCCCCGGCCGCGACGGCCAAAGGCGTGACGTTTGACAAGGACATCAAGCCCATCTTCGAGAAATCCTGCGTGAAGTGCCACGGGGCGGAGAAGCAGAAGGGAAAGTACCGCCTGGACACCCTGGAGGCCTCGTTGAAGGCCGGGGAAAGCGGTGACGCCATCCTGAAGGGCGACAGCGCCAAGAGCCCCCTGGTTCAGTCGGTCGCCCGGCTGGCTCCGGACGCCGCCATGCCGCCGGATGGCAAGGGCGACCCGCTCACGCCGGCGCAGATTGGATTGATCCGGGCTTGGATCGATCAAGGGGCCAAGTAACCGGGACCGGCGGAACTCAGACGTCGGAGTTGTCGCCCAGCGGGAGTTCCAGGGCGGGATCGTCCGCAACCTCACGGACGGTCCTCGATTCCCCCTCCGGCGCCGCGCCCGCGGCCTCGGGCTCCGATTCCGGCGAATCCACCGTCACCAGGATTCGCCGGACCGGCTGCCCCTGGAAGGAGTAGCCGCAGGCGATGGTGGACGCGATCCGGGATCCGGGAGCCGGCTCCCTTCCTTCGGGAGTCTGGTGCACGTTTCCGTCGAAGGGATCCCCGGGTTTGGCCTCGTAGGAGGCGAGACCGATGCGGCGAACCGCGTCCAGGCACGCCCCCCGGAATTGCCCCAACTGGGCCGTCAGCGGCGTGGCACCGTTGCGGGCGGACGCCTGATACAGGGCGTGCACGTGATCCAGCACGTGGACGATGACCTGGAGGTGTTCGGTGCCTCCGCGACGCAACTTCTCCAGTTCAAGGCGCAGGGCCTGCTTTTCCTGGTCATTGCTCCGGGACAGGAACTCGGTGAAGGCCTTCGCCTCGGCTCCCACCCGTTCCACGGCACCGGTGGCGGTTTCGGACGCCTTGCGGGCCCCGTCGTGAATGGACTGCCATTGCGCGGTGGCCTCCCGGATGTGGGCCGCGACCGTCTGGAGGTCCCCGATCTGCCGGGCGGTGTCGGCGAGTCCCGCCTGTTCCTGAAGCTTCACGGCCGCGGCATGGTCGCGCAGAAAGGGAAGGATCATGATCCAGGCACCCAGGGCACAGAGTGCGGCCACGGCGACAACCTCATGAAGGGCAAGGGGGCGGTTTCCGTGCAGGACCAGGGCCGCGGCGGCGGCGAGGAGCAGCGCGTCGGCGATGACGAACGGCCAGCGGGGCATCCTCGGGGCATCCAATGTGGACATGGCCGCCGACCATAGGGAACCCGGCTCCGGCGGCAAAGGGGGTTTGCGCGGGTTTCGGACAGCGCTCCCCCCCGTCAGGAACTGGCGCTCGTGTACTGCCGGATGGCGCGCCGCCAGATCCATTCGCTGACGAGGAAGCACCCCAGCGCCATGGAGGCCAGGAGGATCATTTCCCGGGGCGATCCGAGGCGGTCCGTCAGCAGCTTCACCGGAACGTTGGAGACCAGCAGCATGGGCACGACAAACGTGAACACCGCCCGAAAGGCACCCCGGGGGAACGCGGCATCGGGGAGTCGCGCGATGTTGAACAGGTTGTAGTAGCTCCAGACGATGCCCTGGGCCCGCACGGTCCAGAACGCAATGCTGGCCAGCAGAAACATCATCGAGTAGTGCACCACGAATCCCGCGCCACACAGGATCATGAATCCCACCCACTGCAGGAGGGAGGGTTCGATACGGAGTCGATGCAGCGCGTATCCCATGACCATCAGTCCCATGAGGGCGTTGACGACATTCCCCACTTCAAACTTCCGGGTCGAGATGAGGAACCGGGCGTTGACCGGAAGCAGGAGAAAGAAGTCGAGCTTCCCGGTGCGGATCATCTCGGAGAGGTTGGTCAGGTTGCTCATGAACGTGATGCTGACCAACTGCATCAGGAACTGGCTCGCGCCCGAGAGCAGGATGACCTCCCACTTCGTCCATCCCCCGATGCTGTCCGTGTGCTCGTAGAGCACCCCCATGAAGGCCAGTTGGAGGGCAAACCAGAGACCCTCCACCACGATCCAGAGGAGGAAGTTCACCTTGAACATCATCTCCTGGATGATGGAGATCCGGCAGAGGGCGCCGTACAGGGACAGATAGCGACGAAGCGGGGTCATGGGTCACCGGGATTGCATCAGCCGCCGGCCGCCGAATACCTCCGGATGCCCCGGGCCCAGACCCAGCGGGCCAATCCATAGCCTGCGACGACCCAGGCCGATTGAATGGCGAATCCCAGCATCAACTCACCGCCCTGGATGCGGCCGAGATAGACGGCCGCCGGAAAGTAGCAGAGGTACGGATACGGGGTCAGTTGCAGCGCCCGCGCGACGGCGGGCGGCAGGATGTCCAGTGGGAAGAGGTGCCCGCTGCAGATGTACTCAAACGCGAACTGGATGAAGATGAAGGTGCTGACGTCCAGAACCCAGAACGCGAGCAACGCCATGGTATAGGCGAGGAAGAATTGCAGGAGCGCGGCCTGGACCACCGAGGCCGTGAAGAGCATGGCCGTCCCCACGCTGGACGGACTGACAAAGGAATCGCGCAGATACAGCGTGAAGAGGGCGACGGGGAGGATCGCCACCGCGGTGTACACCGTCCTGCCGGAGAAATAGAGACAGAGCCGGTACGTGAGATAGTCCATCGGCTTCAGGAGGAACTGGCTGATCGCACCCTCCTTGATGTCCGCGGCAATCTGCCAGTCATCCTCGGCGACCGCCGTCAGGGCGTCCACGATCGTGACCAGCAGATAGTAGCTGATCATGCCCTGCAGCGTGTAATCCCCGATCAACGACCCCGGAGCCTTGCCCGCATAGATGGTCCGCCAGACGTACAGCGTCCCCATCAGCGGAACGAGTCCGAACATCGCGCGAAACAGGAAGTTCACGCGGTACACCAGCGTGTTCTGGATGCCGATGGCAAAAACGTGCAGGTACTTGGACATCCCCGGGCGGGCGATCATGCCGTTCCGGCGGCGGGGTGCAATGCCGGCAGAGGGTCAGCGCCCCGATCCGAGAAGGCGGGCCGGAAGCAACAGCAGGGCGCGCAGGAGGGCGAACGCGGCGTGGACGACCATTCCCACCAGACGGAACGGGATCGACGCCAGCCACACCAGGGGAGCCAGGACCGCGACCAGGAGGGCCAGCGGCCAGCAAACGACCAGCAACAGGCACCAACCCACCATGGCCAGGAGAATGCACGCCATGCGGTCTCCACCCCGGCGCGCGGCGTCCGGTTTCAGGAATCTTACCCCTCCTGCCGGGGCTCCCCGGCGGACGGGGCGGACGGGATCTCCCCGTCGAGGACGGCGTCCATGACCGACGCCAGCGCCCCTCGGGTCACTTGCAAGGCCTGCGACAGGACCCGGGACTCCGCGGCGTTGAGATTGCCGCGGGTCCGGGATTCCAGCATTTCCAACTGGTCGATGAAGATCTTGGCGTTCTCGACCGAGGGTGGGCCGGCGCGGCCGGTCTCCGGATGGGGAATCTCCCCCAAAAACATCAGCGCCATCTGGGCGTGTCCGGTCACCAGTTGCTCAAACAGGGCCGAATGGATCTCGTCCACCGACGCCCCGCGAAGCGCGTCCTCATTGAGGAAGGGTGGATTCATCGGGACGACTCCTTGCCGGACCGGGTGGCCTCCAGGGACAGGAAATCAATCACATGCCGCAGCCGCTCGGAAACATCCACGGCGTGCAGGACCACCTGGCGCATCACGAAATTGGGAAGAAAAAGGGCCGCAACCCCATCCGCCAGGGATCCCGGATCCTTCATCGCCCGGAGGGCCGCCAGGCAATCCTCGACCCGGACGGGTGAGGACAGCGGGGCGGCCCCCGCCTGGTGCATCAGGGCGCTGAGGGGAAACTCGGTCCCCTGCCGCAAACGAACCTCGACGAGTCCGAGCAGGCGCGTCACCAGTGCGTCCACATCGGGCCCCTCCGGCGCGGGCGGGGAAATCGGTTCAATGCGGTGAATGCGAAATGGACGCGTCTGAACGGCCCTGCCGAGCCGGACGCGACCGAGGCCCTCCAACAGGAGATTGGAGGTGCCATTGGGGTTCTCGACCGAGGTGCGGATCAATCCGATCCCCGCCAGCGGATTGGGTCGCTCGGGCGCCCCGGGACGCCGCATGGCGAGGCACATCATGCGGTCCCCCGAGAGCGCGTGCTCCAACAGGCTTCGATACCGCGGTTCAAAGATGAACAACGGCACCAGGGAGCGCGGAAACAACGGGCATCCGTCGAGGATCATGACCCCGGCACTGTCCGGAAAACGCATGAATTCACCCTACTGGCATGCGTCCTGACTGCAAGCCGTGGACGTGGCCGGAGTTCTTGCCAATGCCCTGGCACGGCTTCAGCTTTGAATCGGCGCGTATGAGCACAAAAACGTTGAGCATCCTGCTGGCGGTGGTCGTCTTGAACCTCGGCATCGGCTGGTTCGTGACGGCGCGCCGTTCCATCGACCGGGAGGCCGAGGCGGCGGCGCGCATCGCCCGGATGTCCAATGATCTGGTGGAAACGACCTCCCGGCTCACGCAGGAGCAGAAGGAGGCGATGCTGCTCAGGACGAATCTCGCACAGCGGACGGACGAACTGGGGACGGTCTCCCATCGCCTGACCGAAATGTCGGAGGCGCTCCTGAAAACGGAGAACAGCGCCAAGGCGGCGGCGGCCACGGCCGCGGCGGAAATCGAGAAACGGGATCATCAGATCACCGAACTCGAGGGGGAGAGGGACGGACTCACCAAGCAGATGGACGGCTTGAATCAGGAGATTGGAAGCCTCAATGGACGGATCCAGGACACCGAGCGCAAACTGGCGGCCAGTGAGGGGGACCGCGCGCAGCTCCAAAAGGAACTGAAGCGCCTGCTGGCCGAGAAGGCGGAACTCGAGCGCAAGTTCAACGATCTCGCCGCCCTGCGGGACCAGGTCCGAAAACTCAAGGAGGAGCTGAGCATCGCACGCCGCATTGACCTGATCCGCCGTGGTCTTTACGGATCCGACAAGAAGGGCGCCCAGATCCTGAACGAGGGCATCCGCAATACCGCCGCCGTCACGCCCGGGACCAACGCCCCGGTAAAGGCGGAATTGGGGACCGACGGCTCGATTCGCGTGGACGGGGCCACGCCACCCCCACCCCGGTAACCGCGCGCAAACGCCCGTCGCCGCGTCCCCGCGTCGCCGAGTGTCGACGAGCTTGAGGTCATCGGCAGACTCGGGAAGGCTGCCTCGCATGATCTCCCGATTCCCAACGCGCCAAACCCCACGCCGCAGGACCCTCAGCGTGCGTTGGGTTCTCTGCTTCCTCGCGCTGCCATTGGCCGCCGGCCAATGGCCCGGATTCCGGGGTCCCGGCTACCAGGGACTCTCGGAGGATGCGCATCCTCCCCTGGAATGGTCGGCGACAAACCACGTTGCCTGGAAAGCGGCCCTTCCCGGGGAAGCCTGGTCCTCTCCCATCGTCTGGGGTGACCGCGTCTTCGTCACCACGGCAACGGACAACGGGGCGGGCTGCCACATCCTTTCCCTGGACCGGCGCTCGGGCCGGCTCCTGTGGGACCGGGAGGTGTTCCAACAGCTCACCCGGCGCAAGGAGGCCCGGAACACGTATGCAACGCCCACCCCGGCGACGGACGGCGAGCGGGTGTACGCGTGTTTCGGAGATGGCAGCTTTGTGGCCGTGGATTTCTCTGGAGCAACCCTCTGGACGAACCGGGCCCACCCGTTCTATGGGCAGCACGGGCTGGGAACCTCGCCCATCCTGTACCGGGACCTCCTCATCATGGCCCGCGACGGCAGCAGCGACGGGGAGGACAAGAAGGTCGGCTGGCAGACCCCCTGGGACCGGTCCTATGTGGTGGCCCTGGATGCGCGGACGGGACAGGACCGCTGGAGAACCGGACGCGGACGCTCCCGAATCTCCCACGGAGCCCCGACCATTTGGGAACATGATGGGATGGCCGAAGTGGTGAGCGAAGCCGGGGACGTGGTGCAGGGCTTCGACATCCGCACCGGCGCGAGGCTTTGGAGTGATGAGGTCGCCGGTGAAGGCAAAGTGCCGTCCACCGTGATCGGGGATGGATTGGTGTTCACGTCCGGCGGATGGGGAGGCAGGGAAACCATCAAGGCCTTCCGCCTCGGCGGAACCGGGGACCAGGGGGAGTCCCGGCTGGTGTGGCAGCAAAAGAAGGGCATGCCCAAGGTGCCCTCCGTGCTCCACCTGCGGCCCCACCTTTTCTCCATTGCCGACGGGGGCGTGGCCTCCTGCCTGAAGGCCGACACCGGGGAACTGGTCTGGCAGGAGCGTGTCGGGGGAAACTTCTCCGCCTCCCCCGTCTCTGCGGACGGACGCATCTATTTTGTGTCGGACGAAGGGGAGACCGTCGTCGTCGCCGCCGGACCGGAGTTCAAAGTCCTGGCAAGAAATCCACTCGGAGAACGGGTGCAAGCCTCCCCCGCACTGGCGGACACCCAGTTCTTCCTGAGAACGGAACGAAACCTTTACTGCTTCGGAGGCCATTAGCCCGGAGGGTTCGTCCGTGTCCGCCGGGAGGCGGGGCGAAACCCAGGATCGTGGGGCGGATGCATTCTTGACGTGAGGGATCCGCGGGCGCTTGGTCCATGGAATCACATGGTGGCGCTTGCACTCATCGGACAGGCCATTGTCTTCAGCCTCGTGCTGCTGGGCTGCGCCGCCCTGTTCGCCTGGCAGTACGCGCGACAGGGCTCGGCGGGAGAGGCGAGTCCGGCCCTGTTCCGTTGGGGGCTGACGGTGGGCCTGGTGGCATTGTTCGTGTGGGCCTTCAGGGGAGCCGGCCCCACCCCGGGAGCGGCGGCCCAATTCGGCCTCATCGTCGCGGGCATGGTCGTCTCGGTCCTCCTCTGCATCCTCTGGCTGCCCTCCCTCGTCGCGTCCGTCCTGGGCCCCCTGACCGGGTCCCTGACCGGGGGCACCGACCGGGTGGAACTCAGGCCGGCCTATTTCCGTGCGGTGGGGCATCGGAAACGGGGTGAGTATCCGGAGGCGATCCACGCGGTTCGCGCGGAGTTGGAGCGGTTTCCCGGCGATGCCGAAGGACTGCTGCTGCTCGTGGACATCCATGAACTGGATCTGAAGGATCCGATGGCGGGGCTGGAGGTCCTGCAGGAACTTCTGACGACGCCCGGGAGGTCGGCATCGGATCGCGCCCTCGCCCTCAGCCGGAAGGCGGACCTGCAATTGAAGGGGCTGAACGACGGCGAAGGCGCCCGCGCCACGCTGGAACTGCTGGCCGCCGAGTTCCCGGACTCACCGGCCGGCCACCTGGCAACCCAGCGACTGGCGCATCTTCCCGGGGGATCCGCGGCGGGCATGAAGGCCGAACCGGTGCGCATCGCGGTGCCCCATCATGAGGAACGTCTCGGGCTCACGGAGGACCTGGGCGCCAGCCGGCTTCCGGTGGAGAACGCCACAAAAACCGCCCGGGAACTTGTGGACCATTTGTCACGCCATCCCGAGGACTGGGAAGCGCGCGAACAACTCGCAAAGACCTACATCGAGCCCCTCGGCCACCTGAAGCTGGCCACCGACGAATTGGAACAGCTCCTGGCCCTCGACGGAGTTCCCCCGCGCCATGTCGTACGCTGGTTCAATGAACTGGCCGACGTCCACCTCAAGACGTTGGATGGAGTCCCGGCCGCCCGCGCGGTCCTGGAGCGATTGATCGCCCGGTTCCCGGACTCGGCATGGGCGGCCCAGGCGGAGGCCCGCATCCGCCACCTGGGCATCGACCAAAAGGCCCGGGAAGGCACCCGGACCTTGAAACTGGGACACTACGAACAGCGGTTGGGTCTCAAGCGCGCCGACCCTTCCATTCCGGACCCGTCCCGAACCGGGGAGTCCGGTCCGGATACCGGGGATTGAGGGCGCCTCCCCGGCCGGCTTCAGAAGCGCCAGATCGCGTCCACGGTGTAGCGCGCGTCGAAGATGCCCGGTTCCTCGGTGATTCCGAGTTCATAGGTGAACCCGAGGTCCAGACTGGCCAGGAGGCGGGAACGGAACCCGATGCCGACGGCGGCCTGTGTGTTGCCCTTGGCGGCGGAGCTTCCGAAGTTGATCAGGTCAAATCCCTCGGTCGTGAAGGCGGGGCCGTTCGCGTCACTGAGCGTGGTGAAGGAATTGAATGAAACCAGCGGGATGAACCAGCGGCTCAGGTAATAGTCGAACTGAAGGCTGGCGTGGAAATTCGCCGTCTCGTCATTGAGATCATTGGGCACGTTGAATCCCACATTGCCGGTGACGTGGAAGTTTCCGAACCCCTTCACCGCGGAGGCAAACACGTTCCACATGCCGTCCCCGTTGCCCTGAAACACGTCCTCCTGGCCCAGCGGAATCTCGAAGGTGAGACCGGGGGTGAGGATGAAGGCGTGCTCCTCGTCCTTGACCAGCGCGTATTTCACGCCAGCGGCGACGTCGGCCCAGCCGGTCTGGTGGGGGAGCGCGTCGGGATTGAGATCAATGTAGCCGTCCTTGGTGGCGATGATCGCCAGTCGCTCGGTCACGGCCCATCGAAGCTGAACGGCGTACACGTTGGCGTTTCCGCCCACAAAGTCGTTGTCGATCTTGTGGTGCATGTAGATCGGCCGGACCTCGCTTTGAATCAGCGCGCTTTCGAAGTAGATCGGGTTGGAAACCGGTGAAATCGCCGTGGAGAGGGAATCCTCGGCAGCCAGGGCCGATCCTGCCGCGGCTGCAAGGGTTGCCAGGACGAAGGACTTGGGAATCTGGTTTGTTTTCATGCGCCTTCAGATTAGGCGCATCCGATCCGTTGCCTGTGCGGGAATTGCCCGAGATCAACCCGATGTTGACCGTTCGAAGAACTAATGGCGGGCCGACGGCCGGGAAAAACCGGAATTTGACGGGAGGGGAAACCGGTGGCCCGCGCCTACCGGATGCTCACCGCACGGTAGGTGCGGGAGGCATGCAAGGCGGCCCCGGGATCCTGGAGATCCACGTATCCGCCGGGGCTCTGCGCGACCCCGGAATTGACGATCTCCCAACCCGGGGATCCGGATGCCGCAAGGGTCGCCGCCTCCAACCGATAGGTCACCCCCGGTTCGCCCAGAACGCGCACCACAAAGGCTCCCGAATTCAGCATGCCCACCGCCTCCACCGACGGGGGAATTTCTGAAATATCCAGGACCGAGATCCGGTAGTCGTCGAAGATCATGTAGTTGTCACCCGGCTTGCCCGGGGTCCGGATGACCCAGACGGCGTCCACGTCCCCCAGGGTGAGGGGTGCGCCTACGGAAGTGATCGGAAGGGCGCTCACCACGGTGACGCCATTGATCCGCGCCGTCCAAAGGTTGCGCTGCAGGTTCAGGTCGATCTGCAGGTCATACGGCTCAACGTGGGCAAATTGAAATCCGGTGGGAACGATGGGGGGAGGCGTCGTCCCACGCTGATCGTCGAGGATGTAGTTGACCCCGAGGTCCTCGTTGTCGAAGTCGAGACTGAACAGCCGCTGATTGGAGGCGTTGTAAACGCTCCACCGGAAATCATCAAAATAGGGGGCTGCCGCCGTCGAATCGTTGATTTGAAAGGAAACTTCAAACCGGATGACCGGGAGCGGCTGCCCTGCCGGCTTCAAGTTGATCGGGCGCCAGACATTGAAGTCCGCCGTCTTGGAGGGGGCATCATAACCGATGTAGGCATACTGGCCTTCAAATCCGGGAACAGGCTCGTCGAGCACTCCGTTGCCCCCGGCCAGGGTCCGTTGCCCATTGAGGTCCGTCGCCTCCCCAACCCAATTACCCTGTCCCATCAGGTCCTCGTCCGCGGAGAACCCCTCGATCCGCTCAAAGCGGCTCTCGTAGAGCACCGTGGGATCCGCGGAGACTCCCCACTGGGTGAGGGCGGCCGCCACAAGGGACGGCCCGACTCCCCATCGCAGCAAGCCTCCCTTCGGGAAGAGTTCTCGGCTCATGGACGGCTTCGAAACGGATTCGCTTCAGCGGTGGGGCGCGAAGCAGGAAGCGTCAGGGACGGGAGCGAATGGCCGTCCCGCCACCGCCACCACCGCCGCCGCCCCGGACTCCCCCGCCAAATCCCCCCGACGGCATCGGACGCGACATCGTGGGCTGGGGGGACACCGAGGGCATCCGTTGAAGGGTGGGCATCGGAGCCTGCATCTGGGGCCGGGGATTGACCCGGGCCGCCGGACTCTGCTGGAAGCCGGACTGGTTCTGGAAATTTCCGGCTACGGACGGCGTCCCGACGCGGGGAGCAGCGGGCCGTTGGAAGCTCGAAGCCTCGCCGGGAAGCAGGTCGGAGGAGACCGGCGCCTTCCGGGGCTCCAGGCGGCCCATGCCCGGTGAACCGCCGGGAACCGCACTGCTGTTGGGATAGTTCCCACGAGTCGCCAGGGATTGCCCCGTATACCCGGCCGGGGTGGGTGCGGGCGTGGGGCGGGACACGACTCCGGGGCGGGGTGTCGAGATTCCCGCACGGGTTCCGGTGAATTGGGACGTCGGGGCCACGGCAGGCGTCCGCGGATTGGGCGCGGGGAGCCGGTCGGGCTGATTGGCGGTGGGACGGCTCCCCAGGCTTCGGTAGGCGGGAGTCGATGTCGTGGGCGCCGGGGCGCCGGCGGTCTGCGACGAGCGAACCTCATGCCGGACACCCGGTGCTGACGTGGTCCCGGGCGACCCGGACAGGGAGGACGACGTCCCCACCGGAGGACGATAGACGGCGAGCTGGGTGGGATTCCCCGGGCGTCCCCGGGGCCCCCCTACGGCCCCGGCGGCATTGGGGGACGTGGCGTCGGTCAGTTGAACCTTCCGGATTTCGCTGCGCGAATGGGGGGCAATGTGGCCGGGATCGATCCCATTGTTGATGATCGTGTTGTTGTTCCCGACGACATAGTTGTTGATCACCGAGCTGCCGTTGTAGATCTGATTCACCCCGGACCCATACACCCCGTAGGCGGAACAGTTGGGTGCGGTGAAGTAGCTGGTGGGAGTCCAGCAGTAGTCGGACGCGCTGTAGCCAAATCCGAATCCGAAGCTGACCCCGGATCCGGCCCAGGTCAGACCCACCCCCGCCGAGACGCCGCATCCGGGCGGCAGGGGCGCCCACCCGCAGTAGCCGCCGCCGTAGCGGAACGTCACCCAGGAAGGACCCCAAGTCCGGCCGGGGACCCAGCACCAACCGCACCCCGGCGCGCTCACCCAGTTCCCGTAGTGGAACGGAGCCCAGCCCCACGAGTAGCTCGAATTCCAATACCAGCCCGCGTCGCACCAGGCCCAACTGCCGCAATTCCAGTAGGGACGCCATCCCGGAGTGATCACCGCGCAGCTCGGCTGCCAGACATAGCCGTAGGTC
>JAEUHD010000262.1 GCA_016793645.1 Verrucomicrobiales bacterium | reverse complement strand
GCGTTTTTCGTCGGCGTCGATGAAGTCCACAAACGTCTGGATGTCGTCGCGGTGGCCCAGTCCCGCCTCCTGTTTTCGGGTTCGCAGCCGTTCGCGCAGCGCTGGATCGTGTTCCTCGGTGCCCCGGTTCAGCAGCCAGCGATTGAAGGTCTCCTTCGCATCGGAATTCCGGCGAACGTTTTTCCGGACCCAGTCGTACACCTGCCCGTCCGTGATCGTATTCCTCACGACGGCGATGAAGGCGTCGGCTTCGAGTCCCGCGCACTTGAGCCATTCAGCGTCGAACCCCTTGTGGGCGAAGTTGGCCGTGTAATCCGCGGACAGTTTTCCGGCCAGATGCAGGCGGATCTTGTCGATGAACCGGGGCAGGTAGCACCACCCGTCCATTTGTTCGCGTGGGGAGCGGGGGAAGATGACGTCACTCATGCGCGGCGGAGTGTGTGAGGGCGGATTCAAAACCGGAAGCGGGGAATGGAGCGCTGGGTCATTCCGGATCGAGCTGGTCCGAATCCGGAGTTCACGTCCGGGGCTTCCCTGGATACGCTGCGGGAATGTGGAGGCGATTCCGATGGGCGGCGGCGATGGCCATCCTTGGGTTCTGTCCGGGATTCGCCGCCGAGTCGCCGGGGGGCAAGGTTTCCGATTGGAACGGATTCGAACGCCATGACCTGGAGGTGGAGGGCCGGACGGCCACCGTGGTGGTTCCCCGCGAGGCGGCTCCGGGCCGTCCGTGGTTGTGGCACGGCGAGTTTTTCGGACACAAACCGGCTCCGGATATTGCGCTGTTGGGTCGCGGGTTTCATGTGGTCTACCTGAGTGTCCCGGACCAATTGGGCGCTCCATCGGCGGTCGCCGCGTGGAGCCGGCTTCATCAGGAGTTGACGCAGCGGTACGGATTGTCGGCGAAGGCGGCCCTGTGCGGACTGAGCCGCGGTGGATTGTATTGCTTCAATTGGGCGGTCGCGAATCCCACCCGGACGGCCTGCATTTATGCGGATGCCGCCGTGTGCGACTTCAAGAGCTGGCCGGGTGGACTTGGAAAGGGCAAGGGCAGTCCGAGGGACTGGCAGTTGGTGAAGGAGCGGTACGGGTTTTCCTCGGACGAGGCGGCGAAGGCCTATGCGGGAAATCCGGTGGATTCCCTGGCCCCCCTGGCGGAGGCTCGCGTGCCCTTGCTGCTGGTCTTTGGTGACGCGGACGACGTGGTGCCGTGGGACGAGAACTCGGGCGTGATCGCGGAGCGGTATCCGAAACTCGGCGGATCCGTGCAGTTGATTCGGAAACCGGGCGTCGGACATCACCCGCACGGCCTGGAGGATTCGACTCCCATCATCGAGTTCCTCTGGGCCCACACCGCCAGCGACGACGCCAAGTCCTGGTGGGCGAAGCGCCCGGCGACGACGCCTCCGGGGAAATAGTCCGGGATCCACTCCCGGGAACGACCCGACACGGAATCCCTCCCCGGGGGACACGGCGTGGCGAACGCGGGGTCCGGGAAGGTTGATATCTTCATATCAATAAATCTTGATGCGTTGATTTATTCCTTGAGCCGCGGCCATTTTGGGAGCCACAGTGGCCCCATGATTCGGTTCATCCACGACCTCCATGTCGAGGCGGCGGCAGCGGGAAAGCCCTCCATCTCGATCGAATTCTTTCCTCCCAAGACCGAGGACGGGGATCGGGCGCTGTTTGAGCGGACGTTGCCGGAGCTGATGACGATTCGTCCGGGTTACTGCTCGGTGACCTATGGGGCCGGGGGATCCACGCGGGACAAGACGCTGGCCATCGTGGACCGCATCCAGCGGGAGTTTGACCTCACCACCATGATGCACCTCACGTGCGTCAATGCCACCGAGGCGGAACTGCGGCAGGTGCTGGACCAGGCGGAGGCGCGCGGGGTGAAGAACATTTTGGCGTTGCGCGGAGATCCGCCGGGGGGCAACGGACCCTGGGTCAAGACCGAGGGCGGGTTTGAGTACTCCTCCCAGCTCGTCGCTTATTTGAAGCAGCGCGGCGGATTCAACATCGGCACCGCCGGCTTCCCCGAAGGCCACATCGCGCAGACGGCCGGCAAGCATGTGGACTGGGGTTTCCTGGCGGAAAAGATCCGCGCGGGCGCGGACTTCGTGGTCACGCAGCTCTTCTTCGACAATGCGGACTACTATGAGTTTCGGGATTACCTGACGAAGAAGCTCGGGGTGGACGTTCCGTTGATTCCGGGACTGCTGCCGGTGCAGTCGCGCAATCAGACCAAGCGGTTCACCCAGATGTGCGGCGCGCGGCTTCCGGACCCGTTCCTCTCCCGCCTGGAGGCGCTGGGGGATGACGACGCGGCGGTGACGGATTACGGCATCGAATACTGCTCACGGCAGATGGAGGATCTCCTGAAACAGGGTGCTCCCGGCGTGCATTTTTACACGCTCAACAAACCCGGCTCGACCGTCAGGGTGGTGCGGAACCTGGGTCTGGCCTGAGTCCTCCTCCGGAGGGACGCAGGGGCAGGACCATGGAAATCGTGGTGCCGCGTCCGGGGCGCGACCAGATCCGCAGCGTTCCCTCATGGGCCTCGGCGGCCCGGGCGACCATGGCGAGGCCGAGTCCGGTGCCCTTCGGCTTGGTGGAGCTCAGCAGCGAAGTGAAGGCGCGCTGCCGCTGCTCCTCCGGCATGCCGATCCCGGTGTCCCGGAAGCGCACCAGAAGATGCTGGGGCGGCCCTCCCGACGGACGAATCGGCAGCGCGCGGGTCCGGATGCTGAGGCGTCCTCCGTCCGGCATCGCCTCCAGGGCGTTGAGGGTCAGGTTGAGGAACGCCTGTTCCAGCATCGTGGGATCCCCGATGAGATCCGGGATGCCCCGGGCGAATTTCTGGATGAGTTCGACGCGCTGGGCGCGGCATTTGTGACGCGTGAGCAGGCCGAGGTCGTCCAGAAGGCCATTGACCCGGACCGCGGACATTTCCGGTTCGTTGCGCCGTGCGAGGTCGAGGACGCGGTCCACGATCCGGTTGAGGTGGTCCATCTTCTCGCCCATGACCCGGAGATCGGTGGCCCGGGGCTCGTCGGCGGGAAATCCGGAGCTGATGGAGTGATGGAGCATTTTCATCACGGTCAGCGGATTCCGGATCTCGTGGGCCAGTTCCGCCGCCAACAGGCCGAGCGAGGTCAACCGCTCGCTCTCCCGTAGCTGTTCCTCGACGGCCACCGTCCGGTCGTACAGCCGGGCCTTGTCGAGGGCCAGGGCGGACAATTCGGCGTACGCGGAGAGCGCCCGGATCTCCTCGTCGGAGAACGTGTGGGGCTCGCCGGTGTAGAGGTTGAGGGTTCCGGTGGCCTTGCCGGCGAAGACGAGGGGAACGGACAGCAGGGAGACCAGACCCTCCTCCCGCGCAATGTCCGTGTTCTGGTACCGGCCCGAACTCTGAACGTTTTCGAGCTGCATCGCCTTTTGCCTGCGGACGACGATGCCGACGAAACTCTCCGAAACGTTGAGGCGGGGCTTGGTGCGGTAGGCCGGGCCGGCACCGTGGCTGGCGCGCACGTCGAGCCATTCCCCGGTATCGTCGAGCATCATCAGGGAGCACATCCTCGCCTGCAGGAGGTTTCGGGCCTCGCGGGTGATGACCTGCAGGGCCTCGTCCAGGCTGATGGCCGAATTGATGATCTGGCCGACCCGCACGAGCGACTCCAGAAACCGCGACTTCAGGCGCGCCTGCTCGTATTGCCACGTGTTGGCGATGGCCGGACTGGCCATCGCGGCGATCTCCTCGAGCAGCTCCAGATCGGACGCGTGGAACGCGTTCGGATGGCTGGCGTGGACGGTGATGACGCCGCGGACCTCCCCGGCCACCCGCAGGGGCACCGCCAGTTCGGACCGGATGTCCTTCCGCAATGGCAGATGGCGCCGGTCGCCCCGGGTGTCCTCGACCAGTAGGGGACGTCCCGTCCGCGCCGCCCATCCCGCCGCGCCTTCGCCCACGCGGAAGCGCATGGAGCGCACATGGGCGGGCAGGCCGTGCGCGGCCTCGATTTCGAGGAACCGTGTGGTGGGATTGACCAGGGCCACCAGGCCGCTCACGGCGGGAACCAGCGGGATGACCTCGCCGAGAATCAATTCGAGGGATTCGCGCAGCTCCAGGGTCGAATGGATGACCCGGCCGACCCGCTGGAGTGTTTCCAGCCGGCGGATCCGCGCCTGGAGTTCGTCGTGGGTCTCCATGCAATCAGCGGACCCGGGACATCAGCCACAGGCCGAGGGTGCCGAAGGTGGCATTGGGCAGCCAGGCGCCCAGCCAGGGAGGCACCGACCCGTTCTGACCCAGGGCGAACCCGAGTCGCTGGACGATGAAATAGAGGAATCCCCATGCCAGGCTCCCGGCAACTCCGTAGAAGATGTTGCGGCGTCCGGACGGCGCACCGAAGGGGACCGCAATCAGCACCACCACCAGACAGGTCCACGGGGCGGCAATGCGGGCGTAAAGCTGGGTTTGCAGGTGATTCATTTGATCGCGCGGAATCTGCGGATGCAGGCGGACATATCCGAGAATGTCCCGGATCGGCAGTTCGGCGGAGCGCATGGATCGGGCCCGGGAAAGGACCTCTCCCACGCGCACCTCGCTGCGAATCATGGATGGGGATTCATCAAACTCCGGGGCATCGAGAACGCTATGGCGGAGAAGCATCGGATCGCCGTCGGTCTTGAACCGGTAGATCCATTCGTGCGCGTCGAGGAACCTCCAGTGGCCATTGGTCCAGTATCCGCCCTTGGCGAGGATACGGCGGTTTGAACCCAGCTCCAGCGGTTGGGTGAACCGGAATCCGTTCATTACCCCGTTGGACAGCGTCAGCGCCTGGGCGGTCCAGGTTCGCTTCGTTGCCTCGTCGATGCGGGAGAGGTTGGTCATCCCCACCAGGACATTGGACACCACCACGGGGGTGCCGGTCCATTGGGCCAGGTTGGTTGGTCCGCCGCCCATGTCTGCGGGGCGGAAGAACTGGACCGCCGCCTCCGCGGGGGAGGAATCCTCCTCGCGCCGGAAGATGCGCTCGCGTCCCGTGGCCATGAGCCAGTAGCCATTCGTCCAGACGGCGGTCTCCGCGACAATTTCCCGGTGGGCTCCGGCCGGGAGGTACATTGCCACCCTCGGCTGTCGGAGTTCGGTGGTGTCCAGGTTGAAGGCGCCCAGACTCCACTGCCGGCCGGCGGCGGCGTTCCGGAAGTCCACCCGCTCGCGCCACCGGGTGGGCTGCACTCCGGTTGCCGGCTGAAGCCTGCGCCGTTCCAGTTGCTCGAGGCGCTCCGGGGCGTCGGTCAACATTTGTTCGTTGATCAGGGACAGGGCTCCGCAGAACAGCAGGCCGAGCAGGAAATAGGGCGCGCAGATTCTCCACAGGCTCAGTCCCGCCGCCCGCATGGCGATGAGTTCGTTGTGACGCGAGTGCTGGGTCAGGGCGTACAGGAGGGCCAGCAGGAGCGATACCGGCAGGACGATGTTCAGCAGTTCGGGAAGTTTGAGGAGGTAGTATTCGCCGATGTCCCCCAGCGTCCACTGGTGGTCCTGGAAATGGTCGAGCTGCCCGAAGACGTCGAACGTGATCCAGAAGATGAGGAAGGCGGCCAGGCAGAAGCCCAGCGGCACCAGCAGTTCGCGAAACAGGTAGCGGTCGAGAAGACGCATCCGACGGGCGGACACTAGCGCGGACTTCCCGGTGCAGGCGAGAAATCCGCATCCGGAACCGAAGGGGAACCGCGGGTGTGGCCCTGCCGGCTCGACGCGGGCCTCGGGACGCCGATAGTCTGGGACCCCGTGAAACCGATGCTGAAGGCGGCGGCCTGGATTTTGGTGGGGTTGGCGGGATTGTTTTCGTTTGCCACCCTCGCGGTCCGTCGCGGCGAACCGGTCAATTCGGCGCATCTTGTGGTCGCGGCCCTGTGCACCTATGCCATCGGGTACCGGTTCTACTCCAAGTGGCTCACGGCGCGGGTACTGATGGTGGATGATCGGCGGGCCACCCCGTGCGAGGTCCGGGAGGACGGACGGGACTTCGTCCGAACCAATCGCTGGATTGTCTTCGGACACCACTTCGCGGCGATTTCGGGTCCGGGTCCGCTGGTCGGTCCGGTGTTGGCGGCACAATTCGGATATCTGCCGGGGACGCTCTGGATCCTGGTGGGGGTGGTCCTGGGCGGGGCGGTCCAGGATTTGATCATCCTGTTTGCCTCGATCCGACGCGACGGGCGTTCCCTGGGGCAGATGGTCCGCGAGGAACTGGGGACGACGGCCGGGGGCCTCGCCCTCGTCGCAATCCTGGTGATCATGATCATCCTGCTCGCCGTGCTGGCCCTGATCGTGGTGAACGCCCTGGCGGAGAGCCCGTGGGGCGTGTTCACGGTCGCGGCCACCGTGCCCATCGCCATGTTCATGGGAGGGTACCTGCGATGGTTTCGCGCCGGAAGAACCCTGGAGGCGTCCCTGATCGGGGTCGTCCTGCTGCTGGGGGCCGTCTGGGGCGGACAGTGGGTTCACAGCCATTCCGCCCCGGCCCAGTGGCTGACGCTGGGCGCCCCGACGCTGGCCGGGGCCATCATTGTCTACGGGCTGGCGGCCTCCGTGCTGCCCGTGTGGCTGCTCCTCGCGCCGCGGGACTACCTCAGCACGTTCATGAAGCTGGGGACCATCCTGGCACTGGCGGGCGGCGTGCTGTTGGTGCTGCCCTCGCTCCACATGCCGGCGCTGACCCCGTTTGTGGACGGTTCCGGTCCGGTGGTGCCGGGCAAGGTGTTCCCCTTTTGCTTCATCACCATCGCCTGTGGCGCGATCAGCGGATTCCACTCCCTCATCGCCAGCGGCATCACGCCCAAGATCCTGACCCGGGAGTCGTATGTGCGTCCGGTCGGATACGGGGCCATGTGCCTGGAATCCCTGGTGGCCATCATGGCCCTGATCGCCGCGTGCACCCTCGAACCCGGGGTGTACCTCGCCATGAACATCAAGGGGGTGGGGCCGGACGCCGCGGCGATCGCGGCGGACACCGTGGCGAAGGTCAATGCCACCGGCTATGCGGTAAACCCGGCCCAGATGAGCCTTCTGGCGGCGGAGGTGGGCGAGTCGACCCTGTACGGCCGGACGGGCGGGGCGGCGACGCTGGCGGTCGGCATGGCCGGGATCTTTGCACGTCTCACCCAGGGGCGCTGGCTCGACCTTTGGTACCACTTCGCGATCATGTTTGAGGCGCTCTTCATCCTGACCACATTGGATGCTGGCACGCGGGTGGGGCGGTACCTGCTCCAGGATTTTCTGGGCCATCTTTGGAAGCCGCTGGGAGATACGCGATCGCTTCCGGCGAATGTCCTGGCGAGCGTTCTGATCGTGGCCGGATGGGGATCGGTCCTCTGGGCGGGCGTGAACAATCCCGACGGGGGCACCAAGGCGTTGTGGCCGATCTTCGGGATCGCCAACCAGTTGCTCGCCGCGATTGCGCTGTGCCTGGGGACCACCGTGCTGCTCAAAATGGGATTGCGCCGGACGCCGCGCGCGCCGCGGATCGCGCTGGTCGCCCTGCTGCCGCTGTTGTGGCTCCTGACCGTGACCTTCACCGCCGGGATCCAGAAAATGTTCCATCCATCGCCGCGCATCGGATTCCTCGCCGCGCTGCGTGCGGCGGAGTCCAGGCGGCCCGCGCTCGAGACGGCGCTGGCGGAGGCGCGGGCGGCGGGGAATCCGGCGGCGGAATCAAAGGCGGCCGCCGCGCTGGCCACCCAGGCCCTGCTGCGGGGAAACAACCGGTTTGATTTCGCGATCACCGGCATTTTCCTCGCGCTCGCCGCGGCGATGGTCGGGGTGTCGGTCCGGGAATGGATCCGGTTGCTGCGCGGAACGCGGGCGCCGGACTTGTCCGAAACCGAGCCCGTGTGGCTTCCGGCGCATGCCGTCCGGGAGCGGGGCACGGGCGCGGCCCTGGGAGCGGCGGCGCTGACGATGGCCCTGTTGCGCGAATGGTCGGGGGAAGCCGCCGTGGATCGCGTCCAGAGCCGGGCTTGTGCGTGTCCGCGGCCCGACGCCGGCCCGGCGGTGCTCGTCGATCTTCCCGCGGTTCGCTCCGCGGTGGAGGCCGGGCGACGTCGGCAGGCCTACGTGACGGCGGCCACCGAGCGGTTTGAAGGGGTCACACGCTGCTGTTAGGCGGGGCGGCCACCACGGCAGTTCGCGACAGATCCACCCCGGTTCAGTAGTCTTCGCCCATGCGACTCGGCCTGTTCGGGGGTTCGTTTGATCCGGTGCACTGCGGCCACCTCCTGGTCGCCCGTGCGGCCCTGGAGGAACTCCGGCTGGATCGGCTGGTCTTCCTTCCCGCGGCGCGGTCGCCGTTCAAGCCCGACCAATCCCCGGCCTCCGCGGCGGTCCGGGTCCGGATGCTCCGGTTGGCGCTCGCCGGGGAGACGCGCATGGAGGTGGATGACCGGGAGATCCGGCGGGGCGGGGTGAGCTACACGGTGGACACCGTTCGGGAACTGGCTGCCGAGGTGGCGTCCGGTACCACCCTGCATTGGCTGATTGGCGAGGATCATGTCGCAACGCTCCCGGCGTGGCGGGAAGCCGCCGCCCTGGCGCGTCTCGTGGACTTTGTGGTGATTCCACGTCCGGGTGGAACCCCGTCCGAACCGCCTCCAGGGTTTCGCTGCACCGCGCTGCGGGGATGGCCGCTCGGGGTGTCGTCGTCCGAGATCCGGGACCGGGTGCGGCGGGGGGATCCCATCCACCACCTCGTTCCCCCCGCCGTCGCCGAGGTTGTGTCGGGCGAGGGCCTGTATCGGGATCCCGTTTCATGACGGTGTTTCGGGCTCGCCCTGATGCGCCGGTCCGCGTGAACTGGAGGGCACGGATGGCCGAAGGCGTATCAGCAGGACAGGGTGGGGGAGCCGGCGCGGGAATCGCGTGCCGGCTTTTGGGCGGCGCGTCCGGATGGTGGGGCCTGGTCCTCGCCGCCGTCCTGGCGGGAGGCATGACGGTTCGGGCGCAGGGCACGGACCAGTCGGTCTACGACGCCGCACTCCGGGATTTTGACGTGGGCCAATGGGACCGCGCCGCCGCGGGTTTTGCGGATCTGGTGGCGCGGTTTCCGGATACGGCATTGAAGGCCGAGGCGGTGCAGCGGGAACGGTTTGCCCGCGCGGAGGCCGACCTTGGGCGCGGAGAATTTGCCCGTGCGGCGGAGGGATTCTCCGCCTATGCGAAGGAGTATGGTGCGCAGCCCCGCGCGGCGTTGGCGGTCGTCCGGGCCGCGACCGCCCGGGGCCGGTTGGGCGATTGGTCGGGTGCGGTTTCGCTGTTGGACGACCCGGCCGGACCCTTTGTGGCGCGGGTGCGGGCCGGTACCGAGCCGGCGGTGGTGTTTTCCGGGTTCCTGCTCAAGGCGGAGGCGCTGCGCGCGGAAAAGCGTCTGCCGGACGCCGAGGCGGTCCTGAACGAGGCGGCCGCCGTGGCCCGACAGCCCGCCGAGCAGTGGGCGCGCCTGCAGGCACTCCTGGCCGTGCAGGAGGACGCGGCTCGTTGGGAGGCGGCCGCCGCAACTGCGGAGGCTCTGGGGCAGGCGCTGGCCGACGGGGGCACTGCGGAACGTCGTGCCGAGGCCTCGGCGCGGGCGGGACGCCTCTGGCTTCGCGCGGGACAGCCCGAGCGTTCCCTCGCCGCGTTTTCCAGGAACACCGCCCCCGAAATCCCCGACGTCTATCAGCGCGAGGCGGTCCTCCAGTTGGCGGACGCCGCGGGCGCCCGGGGGGATTTCGCCGGCGCCCGCGAGCGTCTTCAGGCCTTTCTGACCGCGCATCCGGACCATCCGGACGCCGCGGAATTCAACCTGCGCCTGGGACAGATCCTTTTGCGCCAATACCTCGCCAGCGGGGCCGCCACCAACGCGAGCCCGGAATCCACTGCGTTGCTGGGACTCGCCGGGGCCGCGTTCGACGCGGGATTGAAGGGCACGGCGTCCGCCGAAACGGCCGGGCTTCTGCACCTCGGTCGGGGTTGGACGGCGTGGTATGAGTCGGTGGGCGGGGCGGCCGCCGGCGCCCCGGAACGACTTCGGGCCGCGGTCACAAATTTTCAGGCCGCGGCCGCCGGGTTGCCGGCAGGTCACTCCCAGGCCACCGCGCGGTTCAAGCTGGCCGATGCCCAGTTCCGGTTGCAGGAGCCGTCCCAGGCCCTGACCAACTACCTGATCGTTGCGGAGACCTATCCCTCCGACGCCCGGGTGCAGTCCGAACTGGTGGAAAGCGCGTTGCAGCAGGCGGTGCTGGCGGCGGTGGAGGCCCGGGATGCGGCTGCGGCGGGACGCGTGGTGGAATTGCTGCTCGCCCGCCAACCCGGGGCGACGACCGCGGGGGACAGTTCCCTCCAGGTCGCGCAGGCCCTGTCGAAGTCGGGCAATGCGTCGGGCGCCCGGGCCGTCCTCCGGCGCTTCCTGCGAGGGTATCCCAGCTCCCCGCTGGTGGCGGACGCCGAACTCTCCCTGATCTCACTCGACCTGCGCGCGGAGGACTGGACGAATGCGATGACCTCGCTGGAGCGCTGGATTTCCGTATACACCAACCACAGTTCCCTGGTTCAGGCCGAGTTCGACCGCGCGTGGGCTGCGGCAAGGTCGGGAGCCTCCACGAATGCGGTCGCCCAGTTTGCCGCCCTCGCGGCGCGGTACCCGACCAACGCCATCGCCGAAACGGCGTCCCTCTGGCTCGCAGGACACTATTTCTCCACCGGGGATTTTGCGCGAGCCGAGGCCGCCTGTGTGAGCGTGATCACCAATGTGTCCTGGCAGGGCGGCCTGGGCTGGCATCAGGCGCGGCTCTGGGCGGCGGAGTCGGCACGCCGTCGGCAGAGTTTTGACAGCGCCCGGGACTGGTTGATGACCATCCTGAACGACCGCTCGACCCCCACCAATCTGGTGCCCGCGGCCTACTTCGCCCTGGGGGAAATCCGGATGGAGGCGCCCCCGGCTGCGGATCAGCCCCCCTTGCGTAACTTCACCCTGGCCCTCGAGGCGTTCACGGCGGCGGCGCAGTACACCAACTCGCCCATCGCGTCCGCCGCCGTGGGCAAGATGGCGGACTGTCATCTGCAGCTCGCGTCGCAATCCACCAACAGCTACGCCAAGGCCGCTGAATTGTACCGGCGCGTCCTGGGTTCCCCGTCCGCCGACATCTCGGCCCGGAGCAAGGCGGCGTGTGGACTCGCCATCGTCGCCCGCAAACTGGCCGGCAATGGGACGGACGCCGCGTCGCTGGCCCTTTGGAATGAATCCCTCGACCGCTACCTGGATGTCCTCGACGGCAGATTGCTGCGCCCCGGGGAATCCCCGGATCCCTGGTGGATCAAGGAGGCGGGACGCGAAGCCGGGCAGATTCTCGAGGCTTTGGGGCGCTGGCAGGACGCGGCCGCGCTTTATGATCGGCTCGCCCGGGAATTGCCCTCCCAGCGCGCTTCGTGGGAGTTGCGCGCCGCGGAAGCGCGTCGTCGCCTCGTGAACGGGGGCGCGCCCCCGGCCTCCGGGGCGGGCACCACGCCGTGAACCGGATGGCCTCCGCTCAGTCGAATTCCACCCGGAAAAAGGCCGCGGAATCCGACGACGAGGGGACCACGTATTCGGAGTAGGGGAAGGTCCCGCGACGCGTGGTGCGTTGGGACAGCGGAGTGGACAATCCGGGTCCGGACCTGAATCGGTACGGGATGCCCTCCCGCGAGGGCCAGGTGAATCGCCAGTAGCCGGGTTCCAGGTCCGAACGTTCCAATCGGAACGCAGCGTTGGAGACGGTCGGGATGGTCCGCAGGATCTGTTCCCGCGCATTGGAGTAACCATCCTCATCCGGATCGCCCAGCGGATCCTGGGACAGGCGCCCAAAGGACGCACGCTCCCAGTCGTCGTCGAGTCCGTCGCGGTCGAAATCCTTGATCGGAATTCCTTCGATGATCAGGCGCACCTGGGTGACGGATCCCGTCGCCGGCCGGATCACGCCGGAAGGATCCTCCAGGGTCGTGGATCGCTCGTCGCTCACCTCGAGCTGCCAGGTTCCCGCGGATGACTCGTAGAAATGCTGGGTGCTCCAGTACGTCCAGTCCACCGGGCCCGGGGCGGCATGCATGTTGATGGATTGAAGCACGGACCGGGTGCCCATGGGGGAAACCAGGGTGACCCGGACGTCGGATCTGCGGGGGTGCGTGGTCTGGAGTCGGACCCCCACGTGGGTGCAGATCAGGGTGTTGGTGACATTCAGGGAGTAGGTGGCCGGCGTCAGCCGAATCCGGCCCACCGCGGCCGGATTCACGGTGAGATACCTCTGCAGGGCCTCCCCGTCCGTGCGTCCGATGAACACGGCGGGAATCCGGGAAAACTTGGTTCCCCACATGGTCTCCAGTTCCGTGGTTCCCGTGTTGTTGAACACAATGGCAAATGCGGCGCCCGCCGCCGCCGCCCGTTCGATCTTCTCTCCAAACAGCGAGCCTCCGCGGCGGATGAGGGCGCCCTTGCCCGAGAGATTCCGGGTGATGGGAGCCGTCGCCTGATCGACGTACTCGAGGGGAAGGTTTCCCGTGGGCTCATCCGGGTGGACCCCGAGTGATGGAAGACAGGCGATGGAGCGCAGGAAGGCGGGCGCGGTGGCGTTGGCGACGCCGGTGCGGAGCGCGTTGTCGGGAATGTCCTTAGCGCTGTTGCTGATCCACTCGACACGGACCGGAGGGTCTCGGGGAGTCCAACGTTTGGCCAGATCCACGGCGACCCCGGCGTCCGGCATCCCGAATCCAACATTGTCGCTGACCACGAATCCGGCGCCGTTGGTCTTCGCGGCGGGATCGGCGAGGTCCGTGGGGCGTGCGCTTTGAATCAGGATGTGCTGCACGTCCCGGAAGCCCAGGGCCGGATTCGCACTGAGAATCAGGGCGGCGACACCGGCGATCTGGGGGGAGCTGGCGGAGGTTCCACTGAGCCCGGTGTAGTCTGGATCGCCGGTCGATCCGTCCTCGGTTCCGTCGGGTCCGGTTCGATCGGAGGTTCGGAGATCGGCCGTGGCCGGTCCCTCCCCCTCGGGAGGGGTCGGATCCCCGCTGGGGGCACCGAGAAGTATGTTCGCCCCGGGATCACTGTAGGAGGCCACGCGTCCATCCCTCCGGATGGCCGCCACCGCGATGACCCTCGGATCCGCCGCAAATCCATCGTCGTTGGCGTTCGCCAGGTCCCCGCGATAATTGCCGGCCGCCCGGACGATGACGACCCCAAGGCCGTCCCGTCCAAAGGTGACGGCATTGCTGATGCCAAGATCGGCCAGCGGCTCCAGCGGCACCTGGGCGAGGGAGGGGATCTGCCAACTGTGGTTCTGCACGGCGACCTGGTTCGACGCATACTGGAACATGTCCATCATCGCCTCGTCGCTCGCGATGTTGTCGAATCCGAAGGCGGAGGTCCCGAACAGGACCCAGCTCGTGAACCGGCTGTCCGGGGCCACCCCCGCAATTCCCTCGCGATTGTCCTCCGTGGCGCACAACAGCCCCGCGACTTCCGTGCCATGGTTGGCCGCGGCGGACGCCGGATCCCCCCCGGGCAGCCCCCGATAGAAATTAAAATCCAGATCCCCCCGGCGGCGGTCCGCGAGATCCGGATGTGCCGATTGGACGCCGTCGTCCCCGATGGCCACCGTGATCCCCTCACCCCGGGTGATTTCCCAGGCGGCTCGAATGTTCAGGTCCGGACCGGCGCGGTTCCGGTCGGTGCTGCGATTGTCCAGGTTCCATTGGACGGGAAAGTAGGGATCGTCCGGGGCCGGGGCATAGCCGCCCTGAGCTTCCCAGGGGCGCCGGAGGACGGGGCGACACCAGGTAACGCCCGGCACCGACGACAGTTCCTCCGCTTCGCGAATGGCGACGGAACTGTCCAGGGCCTGCAGGATGTGGAGTCCGGGCGCGACGGTTCTGGCCAGGGTCAGTTCGCGTCCGCGCAGCAGTGTCTCCAGGGCGAGCGCGGGATCGAGGCGCAGCACGACCCGGCTTCCCAGTTCCACCGTCGACTCCGGGGCACTGGCCCGGACCGCCCCGGTCCAGGCGGCGGATTCCCGGGGCGACGGGGCGAGAAGGTACTCGGTCTTGACGCCTTCGAGGAATTGGACCCGACGGGTTCCGTCCGGGTCCGCCGCCGGGACCGAAGACAGCAACCCTGCACCCAGGATCACGACCGGCAGAAATCGCGGAAGTCGAGGGGTCAAGGTCATGGTGGCTGTCCGGAAACAACCTCGCCGGGCGCAGGACCGTCGTCGTCGGACTGGCGGTGTCCAAACCGGGGTCGGTGGAGTATGGGTCGGGGTTCCGGAGATCCAGTACCCCTCCAACCTAGCGGCCGGGCAGCAAATCCGCCACGAGGGATTTCTCCTCCTTGAGCTCGTTCTCGGTGGTGGTGATGCGGGACCGGCTGAATTCATCAACCGGCACTCCTTGGACGATTTCCAGGGAGCGGCCATTCGACCGGATCGGGTAGCTGAAGATCAGGCCCTTCTCGATGCCGTAGCTCCCGTCGGAGCAAAGCGCGACGCTGAAGCAGTCGCCCGCCGGAGTCGGTCGGGTGATGGCACGCACCGTATCGACCACCGCGTTGGCGGCGGACGCCGCGGAGCTGAGTCCGCGCGCCTCGATGATGGCGGCGCCGCGCTTCTGGACCGTGGGGATGAAGGTGTCGGCGAACCATTCCCGCGGGGTGATGACCTCCGTGGCCGGACGCCCGCCGATGGTGGCGTTGGTGAAGTCGGGATACATCGTCGAACTGTGATTGCCCCAGATGGCCAGGTTCTTCACGGCGGTGATGTCGGTTCCCGCCTTGCGCGCCAGCTGCGTGCTGGCGCGGTTCTGGTCCAGCATCGTCATGGCAAACCAGCGGTCCGACGGGATGGACGGGGCGCTGTTCATCGCGATCAGGCAGTTCGTGTTGCAGGGATTGCCCACCACGAGGGTGCGCACATCGGCGGCGGCGCCGCGGGCGATGGCCTGGCCCTGTCCGATGAAGATCTTGCCGTTGATGCCCAGCAGGTCCTTCCGCTCCATGCCCGCCTTGCGCGGCACGCTGCCCACGAGCAGCGCCCAGTTCACGCCCCGGAAACCCTCGTCGAGATTGGACGTGGGCACGACACCCTTGAGCAGCGGGAACGCGCAGTCGTCGAGTTCCATCACCACGCCATTGAGTGCCTTGAGGGCCGGCTCGATTTCGATGAGGTGGAGGATGACCGGCTGTTCGGGGCCGAACATGGCGCCGGAGGCGATGCGGAAGAGGAGGGAGTAGCCAATCTGGCCGGCGGCGCCGGTCACGGCGATTCGAATCGGGGCGTTCATGGATTTGGTCGAAAGCGGCATCATGCGCCGCGGGTTAGAACGCTGCAAGCGTTCGGACCCTTTCCTTCGGGCGCTCTCGGACGGCCCGAGGCTTCCCGGAAACCAGTCCCCGCGTCCGCCCCGAGCCGGAGCCGATTCATGGGGTTGTCGATCCCGTTCGGATGCTCTCCCCGGCGGATCACCCCATTTCTCCGCTCCCTGCGGAGGTTTCCGGACAGAATTTCCCTGACGTTCCGACGTCGTGATGCGTACCCGATTCCCCCTTCAGATCCTCGTGTGCTTCCTGGCTGGGTCGGCGGTGCCGGCCGAGGAGGGAATGATCGTGCTCGATCCAGTCTGCGAAACAATCTCCACCCAGACCCCGCCGCTGCCGCCGGGGAATCCGGCGCCAGGCACCCTCCGTATGGCGCGGCGGCTGTCGGAGTTTCGGGAGAAGGCGCCGCCGGACGCGATGGCCTACATGAGCGACCGCCTGGCGGGGTTTCTTCAGGGCAAACTGACCAACACGACCCGGGTGGATGAGCGATTCCGACTCCAGTTTGCGCTCGCCGTGCAGCAGATCAATTCCGGGCGTCCGGATTCCGCCCTGAACACGTTCTCGTCGATGGAGCGGCTGCTGTCGGAGTCCGGAGCCCAACTGGATGACCGGACCCGGTCCGAGCTGCGATTGCGCAAGGCGGTTGCGTTCTTCCGCCTCGGCGAACAGGAAAACTGCCTCGCGACCCACAATGCCGATTCGTGCGTGTTCCCGCTCAAGCCCAAGGCGTATCACCTGCTGCCCCGGGGATCCCGGGGGGCGATCGCTCTCTTTGGCGCCCACCTGGCGGAATACCCCGGAGACCTCAGCACGCGTTGGTTGCTGAACCTGGCGCACATGACGCTGGGGGAATACCCCGACAAGGTGAACCCGGCCTTCCTCATCCCGCCGGAAACGTTCGCCTCGGAGTACGACATGCCCCGGTTTCCCGATGTGAGTGATGGATTGGGGATCGATTGCAACGATCTCGCGGGCGGGGTCATCGTGGACGATTTTGACAACGACGGGCTGTACGACCTCGTGATTTCGGCGTGGGACCTGAACGGACAGATTCGCTTCTTCCGCAACAACGGGGACGGCACGTTCACCCAGCGCACCAGCGAGGCCGGACTCGTGGGGGAGGTCGGTTCGTTGAACATCCAGCAGACCGACTACAACAATGACGGCTTCCTGGATCTCTGGGCGATGCGGGGCGCCTGGCTCGGCAAGGCGGGACGGCAGCCCAGCTCGCTGTTGAAGAACAACGGCGACGGAACCTTCACCGATGTGACCGAGGAGGCGGGATTGCTCCGGTTTCATCCGACACAGGCGTCGCGCTGGTTCGACTACGATGGCGACGGCTGGCTGGACCTGTTCATCGGGAATGAATCCCTGGATCCCAAGGATCCCGACCGTTGCGAACTGTTTCACAACAATGGCGACGGCACGTTCACGGAGTGTGCGCAGGCGTGCGGCATCAACGTCGCGGCCTTCATCAAGGGGGTCGCGTGTGCCGACTATGATCACGATGGCCGGCCGGACCTCTACCTTTCCTCGAGAAGCGGGCCCAACATTCTTCTGCATAACGACGGGCTTGTTCCCCAGCCGGCGCCGCTGAGGCCGATCTGGCACTTCAGTGATGTGACGGCCCGCTCAGGGCCGATCACGCAGCCCCTCATGAGCTTTGGGACGTGGTTCTTCGACTACGACAATGACGGCTGGGAGGATCTGTTCGTGGTCGGGTACTACCTGCCAAATGGGGTGGGGGATGTCGCCTCGGACTACCTCGGTCAGCCCAGCGAGGGGGCGAAGTCGAAGCTCTACCACAACAACCGCGACGGCACCTTCTCGGATGTCACCCGCGAAGCGCACCTCGATCGGGTCATTCACACGATGGGGCACAACTACGGGGATTTGGACAACGACGGCTGGCTCGATTTCTATTGCGGCACGGGGGATCCGGATTTCCGGACCCTGATTCCCAACCGGATGTTCCGGAATGTGGAGGGGCGCTTCTTTCAGGATGTCACCACCGCCACCGGCACCGGACACATCCAGAAGGGCCATGGCGTCGCGTTCGCCGACTTCGACGACGACGGCGACCAGGACGTCTATTGCGCACTCGGGGGCGCCTTCGCCGGGGACCTTGCCCGGAATGCGCTGTTCATGAATCCCGGCACGACGAACCACTGGCTGAAGCTCAAGCTGGTGGGAACCCGCGCCAACCGGGCGGCCATTGGGGCCACGCTCAAGGTGGTGCTCGACACGCCCGCCGGCCGGCGGGAACTGCATCGGGTGGTCAGCAGCGGCGGAAACTTTGGATCCAATCCGCTCCGGCAGGAGATCGGCGTGGGGAATGCCACGGGCATCGCCGCCGTGGAGATCCGATGGCCCGGCTCCGACACCCGCCAGCAGTTGTCGGGACTTCAACTCGACACGAGTTACGAGATCCGCGAGGGCGATGCCGCGCCCAAGGTCCTCCCGACGCATCCGGTCCGCCTCGACGGCCGGAAAGCGCCCCATCATTCCGCCACCATCCTTGCCAAGCCCTGACCGCGGTCATGATCCGAAACTCGGTGGTTCCCTCGGCCGGTGGTCCTGCACCTTGCATTGGGAGGTTGCCTTGGTCCGGGACTGCGAAGCGCGCCCGCGTGCTGGGGTGGGCGGCTCTCCTATCGGTGGCCGGATGTTCGAGGGATTCGGGTTCGCCTCCCGCAGAGCCCAAGGCGATCGCCACCGCGGCGGCACCCGTCCATCCCGGGGGCGCGGCCAGTCCGCTGGACTCCACGAACGGCATCCGCACCTTCGCGGCGCGCGGTTTGATCCGGGAGATCAAGCGGTCAGAGCAGGCCCTGGTGATCCGTCATGAGGCCATTCCTGGATTCATGCCGAAAATGACCATGGAGTTCAGTGTTCGGGACACCAACGAACTCCGGGGTTTGAGTGTGGGGGATTCGGTTGCCTTCCAGGTTCGGGCGACGGACCAGGAAAGCTGGGTGGAGGGGATCCATCCGATTGAGGCCGGCGTGGCGGCACCGGCCCCGGCTCCTGCGGATCCCGCCACGGCCGCGCTGCTCAGCGCGGCGCAATTGAAGACGGGGGATCTGTTTCCGGATGCGGAATTACTGTCGGAGGAGGGACGTCCGGTGAAGTTCTCCGACTTCAAGGGCTCGGCGGTCGCATTCACCCTGATCTTCACGCGATGTCCACTGCCGGATTTCTGCCCGCGAATGAATCAGGGTTTTCGGCGAGCCCGGGAACTCCTGTTGGAGCGAACGGGGGCGCCCACCAACTGGCAGTTCCTCTCCATCTCGTTCGATCCGGAATTCGACAAGCCGGGCGTGCTCAACCGGTACGCCTACAGCTACCGGGGAAGGAACACCGACCGATGGCTCTTCGCCGCCGCGCCGACCAACGTCACCTCGGGGACGATGTCGCGCATCGACTTCCGGATGTCGGATGACGGGGGTGCCCTGGTGCACAATCTCCGTACCGTCGTCCTCGATCCCCAGGGACGAATTTTCCGTCAGTTCGACGGCAACAAATGGAAGGTCGAGGAACTCGCGGATGCGCTGGCGGAGGCGTCCCGGCTGACGGGTCCTCCCTAGGGGCCTTGGAATTATGGAAACAGAAACGGTGGATGCCATCGTGATCGGGGCCGGACCCGCCGGGTCCTGCGCGGGAGCCATCCTTGCCGAGTACGGCCACCGGGTGATGATTCTCGAGCGGGAGAAGTTTCCGCGGTACCACATTGGCGAGTCGCTCATACCCTTCACCTTCCAGCCCCTCGAACGCCTGGGAATGATCCGGAAAATGAAGGCGTCCCACTTCGTTCGGAAGTTCAGTGTCACGTTTGTCCAGCCGGACGGCCGCCGGTCGCAGCCGTTTTATTTCTTCAACCGATACGATCGTGACACCATCGCGCAGACCTGGCAGGTGCTCCGATCGGAGTTCGACCAGATGCTCTTGGACAATGCCCGCGAAAAGGGGGCCTGGGTGCGGGAGGAGACGACGGTCACCCGGCTCATTCTCGAACAGGGCCGGGTCACGGGGGTCCAGACGCTGGATCGGAGCGGAGACGTCCGGGAATGGCGGGCGCCCATCACGCTGGACTGCTCCGGGAAGGAGGCATTCGCCTCCAATCTGCGCGGCTGGCGCATTCGGGATCCCTACCTGAACAAGATCGCGGTCTGGACCTATTACCGGGGCTCGAAGCGGGAGC
>JAEUHD010000257.1 GCA_016793645.1 Verrucomicrobiales bacterium | reverse complement strand
GGTCGGGAAGTAGATGAAGGCGGATTGGCCGCGGGGCGCGGGCGGGGTTCCCCGGCGCGTCCGGTACCGCAGGGAGGATCCGGGCGATTCCTTGGGACCCAGGGGGAGGAGGATGGCGGAGGGGACGGCCAGGCGCTTGGTGTTTGCCTGGAGGTACGCCGAGAAGGTTGGGCAGGGTTCCCCCTGGGCCGGCTCAAACCGTTGGGTGCCCTGGGTGCCCACCGCCCGGACGCGGAAGCGAAGCAGACGTCCGGTGGGCTGCGCGGGGATTTCGGCGGTGAAGGTGCCCTGGGCCTTCCCGGGACTCATGACGACGACCGTTTCGGACGCCGCCGGAGCGTCGGCAATGGATTGATAGCGGAGTTCGACGCGTTGCACCGGGACGTCGGGGCGCAGACGGGCGGTCACCGTCGTCGGAACCTGGGGCGCCGGGGGAGCGAACCGGACCTCCTCAATCACCGGGGGCAGGCTGGGAGCGTGGACGCTGTTGGTTCGTCCCGGGGACGCCGCGATCCGCTGCTGGTCCACAGGGAGGGCCGCCGCCCAGTTCTGGGGGATGTCGGTGCCTGCGGAGGAGGCGATGCGCTCCAGGGAGGACCCGTTGCCATCGGCACCGGTCGGCCAGGGTGCCCGGTCGTCGAACTGGATGGAATCCACGACGCGGCCCCCGGCGTCCGACAGATCGATACGCTCGCCCCCGTGCTTCAGTTTGCCCTGGAATTCCCCCAGGACCGTGATGTTGGTGCCGAAGCTCCGGTGCAGGGCCGAGGTGTTTCGACAGACCACGGCGAAATCCCCGGGAGCGAGGGTGACATCGGGGAGCGGGAACCGGATCCCCTTCGTCAACGTCCAACCGCGGAGGGAGACCGGGGCCTTGTCCGGATTGTGCAGTTCGATGAACTGAAGCGAGTCGTTGTCGTCCGGCGGATGATACAGGACTTCGT
Organism: Verrucomicrobiales bacterium; assembly: GCA_016793645.1. Classification (GTDB taxonomy): domain Bacteria; phylum Verrucomicrobiota; class Verrucomicrobiia; order Limisphaerales; family UBA9464; genus UBA9464. The sequence continues at coordinate 1,728 of JAEUHD010000257.1, read as the reverse complement.
TGAGGATCACCCCGGCCTGGAGGCCGTGAAGTCCGATCCACGAGACGACGGCAAGGATGCGGGCGAGGCGCATGGGATGGCGCGATGGGGAATCCGGGCTTATTGGATTTTGACGGGGGCATTGCGCCATTCCTCGCGGACGGCCCAGAGATTCACCGGGCTGGAGGACATTCCGTATTTGAGGAACCGCACGCTGCCGTCGGCGAAGGCAAAATTGGATCCACCGGATTTAAGGCCCCCCCCGTATTTGTGCCGATTCTGCTCCACCTGTTCGACGTCATTGCCCGCCTGGCCCTGGCTGAAGTCCATGTGCACGTGGAGGGATCCCACCTTCTTTTCACCGAAGGTGATGGTTTCCGCGGGTTGGGGAATCGCGGTCTCCCGCATGCCGACCGGCCAGCGCCATTTCAGGAAGGCCTGGTAGTTGGTGGGGGAAAGATCCCCTTCAAACCAGTCATTGAATCCGTTGATGAGGTAACTGCGGTGAATCCGCAGCTTGTCCTCCGCGGTCATCCCCGGGATCCAGCGGAAGTTGTCCGAGGGGCACTTGAGCACCGAAGGGTCCTTGTAGAACGGCAGCAGCGAGGTCATCCAGGCGTTGGGATGCTCCCTCCGGGGCGGATAGTAGCTGTCGTGATCGCCGGCGTACATGACGAGAGCCAGCTCCACCTGACGCAGATTGTTGAGGCACTTGATGCTGTTCGCCTTGGCCTTGGCGTTGGCGAGGGCCGGCATCAGGAGGGCCGCGAGGATGCCGATGACGGCAATGACGACGAGGAGTTCGGTCAGGGTGAATCCGGATCGACGGGTTGTGGAGCGCAGGGAACCAGCGGTTTTCATGAATACTTGGAGTGTCGCGGCCTATCCCGGAATCCGACAAGGCGCCCGGGATCACGTCACGCCACCCAGAGAATGCGGACGATTACCCCCTTAGTTTCAGTTTTCTCGGAAATGTTGGAAATTCCTTTGGACCCGGGGACTCCCAGGGGCGCGTCGGCACGCGCCCCGGCCGGTTTCCGGCTATTGCAGCGAGAATTCCACGACGCGCTGGGACAGGGCCGGGGAATTCGTGTCGGCGGGGTCGGGAGGCAGCGTCCGTTCCGCCGCCAGACGCCCGCCTTCAGAGAACCATTCGCGGACCACCTGCACCCGGCCGTCCCGAAGGACGTCCAATTCCTCCCGGGTGGGCGCGAAATGGGTCAGGAGTTGCCGCGTCATCTCCTGGGACGACGGCGGCGGCGGTGCGGCAGCCGACACTGCCGTTTCGCTCGCACTCGTGGCGGCTGTTGCGGCCGTCGCGGCCGGGTCGGAAGGAAGGATCGGGAAGGCGTTGGTGAAGAGCTGGAACAACAGTTCGTTGGTGGAGGCGACCCGCGGCGCAGCGGAGGGATCCACCGGGGTGTTGGTCCGGAGTTGCTGGAGGGCCGCGTCGAGTTTGAAGCGGGCGAGCGCCGCGCCATCCTCGGCGGGGGAAACGCCGCCCCGCAGCGCCACGAGGAGTTCCGGACGCTGGCTGAGCGCGGTGACGAGGCGGGTGAGTCGGTTGGTGGCGGCGGGCAGCAGGTTGGTCTTTCCCGCGGCGAATTCGATGGTCTGGAGCTGTTGTCCGTCGTCCTCGCTGCCCCCGAACAGGGAGCCGAGCAGCTTGAAGGGCGCGGTGGCCACCTTGACGAAGATGCCCTTCACCGCCTGCCAGACCACCTTTCCCACGCCGAATTCCGGATCGTC
>JAEUHD010000253.1 GCA_016793645.1 Verrucomicrobiales bacterium | reverse complement strand
CCCCCCGCCTCGGGACCGTCACCCAGGGACCGCCACATTCCCTCGAAGACGAGGGCCTGCAGCAGGGTCATGCCAATTCCCAGGAGGACGGCGGCGCGGTTGAGCTTCGCACGATCCCCGGGCGATCCCGTCCGCAGGCGTCCCCACGCAGGGTTCAACCACGCCGCAAGCTCGACCACGACAAAGGAGGTAATCAGCGGTCTCAACCCCAGGGACATGAGGCTTCCGAATTCCGCGGTCATTCCAGGAACCCGCGCGTCGGCGGACAGGGTCGGGAGCGGAATCCAACGGGCCAGCAGGCATGCGGCGATGACGGCAATGCTGGTTCCAATCCGACGCGTCAGGGAGGGGCCGCCTCCGGAGTTCACCGACTCCAACGGGCCGCGACACGCGGGGCACTCGGACACGTCATCCGGCAGATCGCGACACGATGGATCTCCCCCAACGGAACGCTTTGAGCACTTCGGGCAGAATTTCATGGCTGGATCGCTGGAGCGGATGTCGTGGGGACCCGGGGTGGCATTCACGTCCATCCCGGATGGCGTTGGGTTAACGCTGGGGATTATACCAATTTTTCCAAAAGTTCGACAAGGACGTCGATGGAGGGGTGCGCGACGTTCGGGTCTTGGGGCTTTCCGAGATGGGAATCGGGACCCGGCTGATTTTCAATGGCGAGCCCCGCCGGATGGATCCAGCTTCGCGCGCGCATGGGTGGGAACTGCCGGCAAATGGTGATCGGGTTGGCAATCGCGTGGCTGTCCACCTTGGTTCCCGGACTCGCGGTCGGGCCGGTCCGAAGTTCACTGGAAGCCGGGGCCGAACTGGAATTGACGCCCGACCGGGCCCTGTCCGAAGGCCCCGTGGCCGTCCGCTACGCGCCCCCGCCTCCTGGGGTCCGGGTCCGGTTTACCACGGACGGCTCCGAGCCCACGCTTCGCAACGGTTCGGACGCCACGGCACCGTGGTCCTTGACCCAATCCACCCTCCTGCGTGTCGCCGCCTTCTCCAACGGCGTCGCCATCACTCCCGTCTCGACGCATTCGTATCTCATCCTCGACGACATCCTGAAACAGCCCTCGCGTCCTCCAGGATTGCCGCGAGCCTGGGATGGGGAGGCGGCGCACTATGCCATGGATCCGAGGGTCGTCTCCGATCCGCGATTCGGCCCCCGGATGAAGGCGGCGCTGCGGGCGCTCCCGACCCTTTCCCTGGTGTGCGATCCCCGGGATCTTTTCGACGATTCCCGGGGACTCTACGTCAACACCCAGGAGCGCGGGGATGCCTGGGAGCGGCGATGCTCGCTGGAATGGATCGGCACCAATGGCGCGAGCGGGTTTCAGATCGACTGCGGATTCCGCATCCAGGGGAATACCGGGCGGAATCCCGACAAGACACCGAAGCATTCCTTCCGGCTCGTGTTCCGGAAGTCCTATGGCGCCTCCAAACTCCAATTCCCGGTGTTTCCGGATTCCCCGGTGGATCGCTTCGACAGCCTTGTATTGCGGGCGGACTACAACAACGCCTGGACCCACTGGAAGCCCGAGGACAACGAGCGGGCCCAGCGCATCCGCGACGCGTGGCTGAAGGATTCGCATCGGGCCATGGGATATCCGGCGGCCCACAACCGCTACGTGCATCTGTACCTGAACGGACTCTATTGGGGCATTTACGACCTGGCCGAGCGCCCGGACGCCGGCTTTGCGGCGTCCTACCTCGGGGGAAAGCGCGAGGACTACGATGTCCTCGATGACTCCGGACTCAAGAGTGGAGCCGAGGGATCAGTGCAGGACTACCGGCGCCTTCTGCGTCCGAGGCAACCGCTGACCTGGGAACAGGCCGCGGAGAGGACGGATCCCGTCCATTTCATCGACTATGTGCTCCTCAACTATTACGCCGGGAATGAGGACTGGGGCGAACAGAAGAACTGGTACGTCATCCGCAGGCACGGGCCCGACGCACGATTCCGACACTACGTCTGGGACGGCGAGATCACCCTGCAATCCCTGAGGGACGACGTGGTCAACCATCCCGACCGACCGCCCCTGGTGTTGTGCCGCCAGTTGTCCCAGGATCCCGAGTATCGACTCGCCTTTGCGGATCGCGTCCAGAGGCACTGTTTCGGGGACGGAGCACTCACCCCCGAAGCCAGCGCGCGTCGTTGGCGGCTTCGGGCCGCGGAAGTGGAACTTCCGCTCCTGGCGGAGTCCGCCCGCTGGGGGGCTTACCGCAGGGATCCCCCGTTCACGCTGGACGACTGGCATGCGGAGAAAACCCGGCTGCTGACCGGGTATTTTCCAAAGCGAACCCAGGTGCTGCTGAAACAACTGCGTACCGCGGGCCTGTATCCCGCGGTTCCCGCACCATCGCTACAACGCAGGATCTCCGCGTCGGATCCTTCGGAAGTCCTCCTTTCACCGGAGCCGGGTGGACCGGAGACCCGGATCCTCCATCTGACACGGGATGGACACGACCCTCGAACTCCGGGAACCGGGGAACCCTCCCCTTCCTCCCAGATCCTCCGCGGGGAACTTTCCGTCCGAGCTTCGGATCGCGTCCGGGTGCGGGCCAGGGTCGGTTCGGACTGGAGCGCGCTGGTGGAGCTTCCGCCGTCTCAACAGTGACGAAGGACCGGGGAATCCCTCGACCGTGGGCGAGACCGTCGTCCGGGAACCGGAATCCGGACGACCGGGCTGTCCCTTCCGCCCGGATGGCCCCCGCGTCAGGCTCCGGGAGACCCCGTTTCCCGGAACCTTTCGGTTCCGGACTGGCCCCGGGCTCGAACACCGCGGCTTGACTCGCCGCATCCGTCACAGTTGGTTGGGTCATGCGCCGCCTCCGCATCCTGTCCGCCGCCGTCCTCTGCGGCTGGATCGCGGCGCTTGGTCTCGTCGCACAGGACGACCACCGGCCCCGGAAGACTTCGGACGCGTCCGGTGCGTCCCATTGGTCCTATGTCCCCCCCCGGGAGGTTCCGCCCCCGGCCGCACCCGGGGCAAATCCAGTCGATGCCTTTCTTCAGGACGAACTGCACTCGCGCGGGGTCCGGCCCGCCCCGCCGGCCACTCCCGAAACGTGGCTTCGACGCGTCACCTATGATCTCACCGGACTTCTCCCCACCCCGGAGGAGCGGACCGCATTTTTGTCCGATCCATCCCCCCGGGCCCGCGAACGGATCGTGGACCGGCTCCTCGCCTCGCCGCGATACGGGGAACGCTGGGCGCAGCACTGGCTGGATTTGGCACACTACGCCGATTCCAATGGATTCGAACTCGATGCCGACCGGCCGGACGCCTGGCGTTACCGGGACTGGGTGGTGTCGGCATTGAACCGGGATCTGCCCTACGACGCATTTCTCACCCTCCAGATCGCCGGTGACGAGGCCGTCCCGGGGGATCCCGACGCGCTGGTTGCCGCCGGCTTCGCGCGCGCCGGCCCCCGCGAGGTGGTTTCCGGCAACATCGATCCCGACGTCAAACGGCAGAATGAACTGACCGAGGCGACGGGAACCGTGGGGTCGGTCTTCCTCGGGCTCACCATCGGATGCGCCCGTTGCCACGACCACAAGTTCGACCCGATCCCCACCGCCGACTACTACCGGCTCCAGGCCTACTTCGCCGGGGCACAGTTGAAGGAGGTTCCGATCCATTCCCTGGAGGAAACCAATCAATTCCAGGCCGCCGCCGAATTGCTCCAGAAACAAATCGATCCGCTCGAGGAAGCCCGGAACGCCCTGGAGAAACCGTCCCGGGACCGGCTCCGGGCGGCGAAGGAGTCCCGTCTGACTCCGGCGGAACGGGCCGTTCGCGACAAGCGCAGGGAGGATCGCACGCCGGAGGAGCAGCGGCTCGCAGAAGGCGTGAGCACCGCCCTGAATGTAACGTGGGAGGAGGTCGCCGAAGCGGTGGCCCAAAACCCGTCCGACTTTGCGACCCGGGAGGACCTCAAGCGGCGGATTCACGCACTCAAGATCCGGATGCCGCCGCCCCCCGCCCACGCCATGACTCTTGCGGAGGATCCGGATCCCCTGCCCGAGACCCGGGTCCTGGCCCGCGGAAATCTTCAGAATCGACGCCAGCCCGTCGAGCCGTCGCCTCCCGCCGTGCTCCTGGCCTCCACGGGTCCGATCCCGTCCCCCGTCCGCATCGACCCGAACCGCTCGGGTCGCCGCCTCGCCCTCGCCCGCTGGCTTGTGCAACCCCGGCATCCCCTGACTGCGCGGGTGCTGGTGAACCGGATCTGGCAGCATCATTTCGGGAAGGGACTCGTGGCCACTCCCTCCGACTTCGGGGCGAGAGGGGCCCGCCCGTCGCATCCGGACCTGCTCGACTGGCTGGCCCTGCAACTGGAGCGGGACGGGTGGCGCCTGGAGCCCATGCACCGCCGACTCGTTCTTTCGGACGCCTATGCCCGGACGTCGGATCCGGGCACCCGGCCCGACGCCGCCGCCCTCGATCCGGACAACCGGCTGCTCTGGCGTATGAACCGGCGCCGGATGGATGCCGAGGGACTTCGCGATTGCGTGCTGGAGGTGGCCGGGACACTGAACCTGAAATCCGGAGGTCCCGGTGTCCGGGCTCCGCTCGAGCCGGAGGTCCGCGATTTGATCTTCACCGAGGCCGAAGTTGTGGACCTGTGGCCCGTGGATCCGGACCCCTCCGCCCACGCCCGCCGTTCGCTGTACCTCCACCACAAGCGCAACGTCCCCTATCCGTTGCTGAACGCCTTTGACGCGCCGGACGCGCTGACGCCGTGTCCGGAGCGATCCGTGAGCACCCACGCCCCGCAGGCGCTGGTGCTGCTCAACAGCCGCTTCGCCCTCGAATCCGCCTCTGCATTGGCCCGGTCCCTCCGGATGGGGAGTCCGGATCCAGCGACGCGGATCACCGAGGCCTGGCTGCGCTGCTACGGCCGCGCACCCACAACCGGGGAGCGGACCGCCGCCCTGGAGTTCATCGCCTCCAGTCCGGGACCGGAGGAGGAATCCTGGACCGACTTCGCCCTCGCGCTCCTGAACAGCAATGAATTCATCCATGTTCCCTGAACCCGGGACCCGCACACCCGCGCCGGCATGGTCGCGACGGGAACTCCTGCGCCGTGCCGGACACGGCCTTGGCGCGCTCGCCCTTGCGCATCTCACGGGTGGTGTTTCCCGGGCGTCCGCCGCAGCCGCGGTTCAGCCCCGGGCCCATTTTCCGCCGCGGGCCAAGCGATGCATTTTCCTGTTCATGGTGGGGGGACCGAGCCAGATGGATCTCTTTGACCCGAAGCCGGCCCTGGACCGGCTTCACGGCCAGCGGCTCCCGGAAAGCTTTGGACGCATCAGCAGCCAGTTCCTGGAGAACGACCCCATCTGTCTCGGAACCACGCGACGCTGGGGACGGTATGGAGAGTGCGGCATGGACCTGTCCGACCTCATTCCGCACCTGCATCCGCATGCCGACGAGATCGCGCTGGTCCGGTCCTGCGTCGTCGACAGCGTGATCCACGCACCGGCCCACTATCAGATGAACTCCGGCCGCATGTTCATGGGACATCCCAGCCTTGGAAGCTGGGTGACCTACGGATTGGGCAGCCTGTCGGAGAATCTTCCCGCGTTCGTGGTGATGGCCCAGCCCCAGGGAACTCCCGAGGGCGGCGCGCCGTGCTGGAGCGCCGGATACCTCCCGGCCAGGCATCAGGGCACGCTGTTCCGTCCCGGACCCAACCCCATCGTGAACCTCGCCCCGTCGGACCCCGTCTTCACCCGCGACCGGCAGCGGCGCATTCTGGATTTCACCCAGGATCTCAACCGGCGACAGGTCCGCGCGGACGACGACGAACTTGAGGCCCGCATTGCCAGCTATGAACTGGCGTTCCAGATGCAGGCGGAGGCGCCGGATGCCGTGGATCTTTCCCAGGAAACCGCGGCGACACGAACGATGTACGGCCTGGACCGGGCGGAGACCCTGGAGTTCGGGACGCGCTGTCTCATCGCCCGGCGTCTTGTGGAGCGCGGCGTCCGGTTTGTTCAACTCTACTCGGGCGGCGGCCCGGTCGCCTGGCAGTGGGACGCCCATGACGACGTCAACGCGAACCACGAGAAGATGTGCGGAGCCACCGATCAGCCGGTGGGAGCCCTGCTCACGGACCTCAAACGCCGCGGATTGTTGGAGGACACCCTGGTCGTCTGGGGTGGGGAATTCGGACGCACTCCCGTAAGCCAGAAGGGCAGTCGCGGACGCGATCACAACGCCACGGGGTTCTCCATGTGGTTCGCCGGGGGCGGGACCCGTGGCGGAACCATCCACGGCGCCACCGACGACATCGGCCTCCACGCGGTGTCCGGACGCGCCCACATCCATGACATCCACGCCACGATTCTGCATCTCATGGGACTGGACCACACCCGGCTGACCTATCCCCACGGCGGCCGGGACGAGCGGCTCACCGACGTGTCGGGCGAAGTCATCCGGGGCATTCTCGCCTGACCGTCCCGTCGTTGCCGCGTCAACCCCGGGGCACTCCGAGGCGGGTTACGGACCCCGGCGCGCCGCCGCACGGGCGCCGGGCTGGGTCGGCACGGCGGAGGACGACGCCGTGGGAGGGTTCACCGGCGGGAACCGGTCCATCCTTGACGCTTACTCTCGCCCGAAAACAACATCGGGGGACATGCCAATCGAACGCGACCCGCGTGCCCAGGAATCCCAAGCCGACAGGACGGCTTCCCCATCCTCCGGGCTCGGGACACCGGGCAGGAAGACGGTTCCGGTCGCGGTGGTCGTGACCACGTTCAACGGCCGTTCCCGTGGATTCCTCGACAAGGCCATCGAGTCCGTGCTCCAACAAACCGTGGCGCCGGAGGAGTTCGTGGTGGTGGACGACGGCAGTTCGGACGGTACCGCCGACTGGCTCCGGGAGCGCTTCCCCGGCCTCCGGGTGTTGAGCAAGACCAACGGGGGACCGGCCAGCGCGCGCAACTACGGCACCCGGGAAACGCGGGCCCCGCTTCTCTGCTTTCTGGACGACGACGACATCTGGTTGCCGCAGAAACTGGACGTCCAGACCCGCCAGATGACACGACCGAACCCGCCGGACCTGGTGTTCTCATCGATCACCCTGATCAACGAACGTGACGAGGTCACGGGCGGCTGGAATCCGGTGGACGTGGATCTCCGCTGGCCCGACGCGCTGTTGAGGAACCCGATTTGGAACCCCTCGTGCGTGATGTTGCGCCGGGACGCCCTGGTCGCCACCGGCGGCTTCAATGAGCGTCTGGACCACAAGTTCGTGGAGGATTACGACCTGTGGATCAAAATCCTCCGCAGCTACCGCGTCGACTGGACCACCGAACCCCTCATTCTCTACCGCGCCCACAGCACGCAGAACTCCGCCAGCTTCTCCGGCATTCTCGGCAAGGTGATCCCCATCGTCCGGGCCTACGCCGCCGACGTTCCGGGCGTGGATCCCCGCTGGGTGGTGGGGTACCATCTTTACGGGGGATTCTTCCTGACCTGGCACCGGTCCGGATACAAGGCGGCCCGTGCGCTGGTGGACGCGCATCCCAACGGCGGCTGGATTCCATTCCTGGTGCTCATCCGATTGATCGGGGTGATGCTGCATCCCTTCCGGGCCATCCAGCGTCACTGGCGTTGGTTTGAAGCCCGCTGCATTGTGGGGAAGTCCCAACTCCGTCGAGTGTAGCCGTCCCGGACCGGGCCGCCGTCCTTTCCAAAAGGCTTTCCTCCCGGGGTTGGGTTCCCTCTTCTTGGCCCGTGTCCGCTCCGCGACTCCAGCGCGCCGTCGGGGCAACCCTGCTCGGCGGTGCCGTCAACCTCGCCCTCGCCGCCGGAAAACTCGCAGGGGGCGTCCTCGGACACTCGCAGGCGCTGGTTGCGGA
>JAEUHD010000216.1 GCA_016793645.1 Verrucomicrobiales bacterium | reverse complement strand
CCCCCCGCTTCACCCGTTCCGAGATGCGCACCCCCCCGAAGAACAGGCTAAAGCCTGCACTACAAGCACCCGTTCGTAGTCCAGCCTTTAGGCTGCCTCCCCCCCGCTTCACCCGTTCCGAGACGCGCCGCCCACCCGAAGAACAGGCTAAAGCCTGCACTACGAACGGCCCGCTTTCCCCTTGTCCGTCCCACCCACTTCCCTAGCCTGACCCCTACCATTCCCATGCCGACGGATACGAACTACAACCAACTCATTCCCACGTTCCCCCTGTTCCACGGGTTCACCTCCAGCGGTGCCGAGATGGTGCTCGAACGCGGAAAGGTCCGGGACGTCGCGGCCGGCACGTCCCTCTTCCGGGAGGGTGACGCCGCCAAGTCCGTGCTTCTGGTTCTGAAGGGTACACTGGAGGTCTTCGTCACCCGCGACGACCGGAACCTGGTCCTGACCCGGGTCGAACCCGGACACATTGTCGGGGAGCTGGCGGTGTTGTGTGGACTTCCCCGCAGCGCGTCGGTCCGGGCCCCCGACGGCGCGGCCGTCCTCGAATGGGTGGACGACGACTTCCGCCGCATGCTCCTTGGTCACGCGTTCCTGTCCCAACGCATCCTGAGCGAAGCCCTGCGCGTGCTGATCGAGAAGGAGCGCGCCCTCATCGACCGCCTCCTGGCCCAGGACGCTGCAAAGGCGTAAGGGCCACCTCCTCAGGCCCATTCATTCGTATGTCCAAAGTCTGGCGAGGGATGGGATTCGGGACCCTGGCGATCGTTCTGACCGCTGCTCTGGGATTGGTCTGGGAACACCACCGAGGGCGGCAGCAACTGGAGGAGACCGTTGCGAGGCTGAAGGCCAGCGGGGCCTACCCGGATCCCGCTGTTCTGTTCGCGCCTCCCGGTCCCAGCAACGGTTTCCGCTCCTTCGAACGGGCGGTGAGTGGACTGTCATTTTGTCCTGGTCCGGACTCGATGATGGGGATCGCCCCGGGACGCGCGGCGCCCTGTTTTATTAAATCGCAATGGCTCAGCGCCGATGGACGGACCAACACGTGGGACTCGCTGGCCGCCTGGCGACAGGACTTCGCGGCGGACTTCGACTCGCTGCATTCCGCCCTCGCGCAGCCGGATTGCCGAATGCCCATCGATTGGCGCCCAGGATATAATATCCCCCTACCTCCGCTGATTCTGTACAAGCAAGGGGCCCAGGCCCTGGCAGCCACCGCCCTTCTGGCCGCCCGGAATGGGGACAAGGCCGAGGCCCTCCAGCAGCTCAAGGACCTCCAACGGCTGGTAGCCGCCCTGGCGTCGGAACGAAGGCTCGACAGCCAGGTCACCCGCATGGCTTCCGCCTCCATCGGTCTCCACGCGGCCTGGGACATCGCGCAGCGCGAAGACTGGACGGAAGCGGACCTCGCGGCGCTTCAGGCATCCCTGCCATCAGCCGATATCTGCCCGTCCTTCGTGGAGAGCATTCGGGGCGAGAACGCCCTTTGGGTAATCACGATGCTCGATCCGAACTTCTCCCCGACCTTCCCGTTTGGGGATCTCTCGGGCTGGCTCCAGCGTCCACTGCAGCCCGTTACGGGTCCGGAAGACCTCGTGAACCTGGTCCACGATCTCCTGCAGCGAACGCGCTTTCGCCTCCAAATGGCCCTCTTCGATCCCCTCTTTAGATTCGGTTGGCGCGATCAGGCGTGTGCCGTGTACCTCGAAGTGATGAATCAACTGGAAAGACGCTGCCGATCCGCTTGCGTGTCTCACAATCTGAAGTCGTTCTCATCCAGTGGAGTGTTCCCCGACCGAACTCTGGGCTGGTACGACGGCCTTCGCTTCAATTTATCCATCATGGCCGTTCAAAGCTCTTGCTTAGGCTTCTCCAAAGTCTTTGCTCTGGAGGCAGAACGAACATTAACTGAAACACAAATTGCCCTCAGGCGGTATACCCTACTTCATGGCGAGGCGCCGGTACGCCTCGAGCAACTGGTTCCAGAGTTTCTTCCCACGATCCCACTGGACAGCATGGTCGGCGAACCCCTGAGGTTTCGCAGGAATCCCGACGGTTCCACCACCCTCTGGAGCGTGGGGGAAGACTTCGAAGATGACGGAGGCGCCGCTGGAGTTCCCGAACCCCCGATCGGATTCATTCGGACTTGGGAGGGACTCGACATGGTGGTTCCAAACGCCGTGGGGCAACTGGAATTCCACGCAAGGATCGCAGAGGTGCAAGATAGATGGGAGATGGAGCACGTGGTGGACGCACCACAGGCCCGACGCTACTGGCCCTTGACCACGGAATCTGCTGCTACCAACACCGCGTTCACGATTGGGGGAGCCTCCGAAATGGACCCCGCACTCGTGCGCCGTTACGGACTGATCCCCAAGGATCCTGCCGCAACCAACGGCCCCGCTCCGAAGTAGGCGGCCTCAGCCAAAACGTCGCCCCCCCCTGAAGGACCCCGTGGTGAAGCGCCGCCAGTTCCTGCTCAAGCAACTGGAACTCTAGGCGCTTCCCCACTGAACGAGGATTCGGAGACAGGGATTGCGGGAGTCAGGGTAGCGGCGCTCTCGACTTCTTCAGACTCCTTCATCAGCGCGCCGACCACCTCCTCTGCAGGGAACGGACCGCGAAAATTCGTCCGTGGAATAGGTTCTCCGTGCCCACGCCGTTGGATTCTGTCAGTTTCGGGGCGGCATGTGTTTCGGTGTCCTTGGCTCGTGGCGGTTTCTGTTTCCACTCCTTGGTTTGGCATTCTTCAGCCAGGCCGCCGAGACCCCGACGCCTCCCCCGGAAGCCTCGGGTTTCCGCAAGGTGGTCTTGGAGGCCGACCGGGACCTGGACGGCGATGGGAAGGCCGAGGATGTCATCGTGGACCCGATGGAGATCGCGGTCGCCCCGGATGGCCGGGTGTTCTTCGTGGAGCGGGCCGGACGCGTCCGCGTGGTGGATCCGAAGACCCAGGTCACCACAACGCTCGCCTCGCTCATCGTCTCCAGCGAGATGGAGGACGGTCTCCTGGGAATCACCCTGGATCCCCGCTTTGAGAGCAACGCGTGGATCTACCTGTTCTACTCGGAACCGGAAACCCACCAGGATTCCACGGGCCACAAGATCGGCACCAACCGCGTCTCGCGCTTCACGTTGACCGGCGACGCACTCGACCTTACTTCCGAAAAGGTCCTGCTTCGCATCCCAACGCAACGGGACCAGTGCTGCCATTCCGGGGGCTCCCTCGCCTTCGATGCCGCCGGGAATCTATATGCCTCCGTCGGCGACAACACCCATCCCGGGGAATCTGATGGATATTCCCCGCTCGACGAACGCCCGGAACGCGGCCCCTGGAACGCCCAAAAATCAGCCTCCAATGCCAACGACCTTCGCGGAAAGATCCTCCGGATCCATCCCGAGCCGGATGGCACGGCCACCATTCCCACGGGTAACCTCTTTGCGCCCGGCACGCCGAACACCCGTCCCGAAATCTACGTGATGGGAAACCGGAATCCGTTCCGGATCTCGGTCGACCGTCCCACGGGAATCCTCTATTGGGGCGAGGTGGGTCCCGATGCCGGCGGCCCCAATCCCGATCGCGGACCCGCCGGGTTCGACGAGATCAATCAGGCGCGCACCGCTGGGAATTTTGGATGGCCCTACTTCGGCGGGGACAACAAACCCTATCGAGCCTACGACTTCGCGACCGGCAAATCCGGGGATCCATTTGATCCCGCCCACCCCGTCAACACCTCCACGTTGAACACGGGTCCGAAGGAACTGCCCCCGGCCCAACCCGCCTTCATCTGGTATCCCTACGGACAATCCACCCGGTTCCCGGTGGTCAACGGCGGCGGCGGACGGACGGCCATGGCCGGACCGGTCTATTACCACGATCCAAAATCCGCTTCCCCGACGCGACTGCCCGCGGAGTTCGATCACACCCTGTTCATCTATGAGTGGTCGCGGAACTGGATCATCGCGGTGCATCTCGACGCCGAGAACCGAATCGCGACCGACGCCTCCGGAAAACTGCGCATGGAACGGTTTTGTCCGGATATGACCTTCAAACGCCCCATGGACCTCGAACTCGGGCCCGATGGTTGCCTCTACGTTTTGGAGAACGGAACCGCGTGGGTGGGCAACCGCGACACCCAGCTGGTCCGACTCGAGTACATCGGCAATTAGCAAGCACCCGTTCGTAGTCCAGCCTTTAGGCTGCCTCCCCCGCGTCATCCATCCACTCCGTTGCGGGCATCCCACCCGAAGAACAGGCTAAAGCCTGCACTACAAACGTAACGTTCGTAGTCCAGCCTTCAGGCTGCCTCCCCCGCGTCATCCATCCACTCCGTTGCGGGCATCCCACCCCAAGGACAGGCTAAAGCCTGCACTACAAGCACCCGTTCGTAGTCCAGCCTTTAGGCTGCTCTCCCCCGCGTCACCCATTCCGAGACGTGCCTCCCACCCGAAGAACAGGCTAAAGCCTGCACTACAAACGTAACGTTCGTAGTCCAGCCTTCAGGCTGCCTCCCCCGCCAGGGACCTGCCCATCGACGATGCCCCGAAACTCCATCCGGGCTTCCGACTCACGAACGTCACCCGAAGCCCCTCCTTCGGGGATGGTCTCAACCCAGCTCCAAGCGTACGGTGATCAGGTCATGAATCGACGAACCCGACTTCTTCCCCTGCTTCTGGGCCTCTTCACCCTGCTGACCTGCGCCTCGGCCGCCGTGCCCGGCGTGGAATCCGTGGTGGTGATCGGATGTGACGGCATGGGTTCCCTCGCCTTCCTCGAGACTAATGCGCCGGTGATGCACCGCCTGATGCGCGAGGGGGCGTCCACGCTGCATGCCCGCGGGGTGATGCCCACCTCGAGTTCCCCGAACTGGGCCTCGATGATCATGGGGGCCGGCCCGGAGCAACACGGAGTCACCTCAAACGACTGGGAAACCAACCGCTTCACCTTTCCCGCCATCGAGGTCGGACCGGAGGGCATGTTCCCCACCATCTTCCGCGTCATCCGCGAACAGAAGCCGGACGCCCACACGGCCTGCCTTCATGACTGGGACGGCTTCGGACGCCTTTTGGAGCGCAGCACCGTAAACCACGTGGAGCACGTCAAGGACGCCATCGAAACCGCGGGCAAGGCGTCCAAATACATCAAGGAGAAGCACCCGCAGTTCCTGTTCATCCACTTTGACGGTGTCGATCACGCCGGGCACGCGTTCGGGTGGAAATCACCCACCTATTACAAGTCGGTGGAATTGGTGGATTCCCTCATTGGGGACGTCCTGCAATCCATTGAGGACGCCGGGATGGGCGGCAAGACCCTCGTGCTGGTCACCGCGGACCATGGAGGCGTCGGAACGAAGCACGGTGGAGAAAGCCTCGCCGAACTGGAGATCCCCTGGATCGTCCGCGGACCCGGCGTGGCGCCGGGCACCATGATTTCAACGCCCGTGAATACCTACGACACCGCCGCCACCATCGCCTGGGCGCTCGGCCTCAAACCGCCGGCCACGTGGATCGGCCGTCCCGTGACCGAGGCGTTCAAGCCCTGAGCGCCTGTTGGGCGGTCCGCCCTCCGGTCCGTCTCCAACGGCTTGGAGTTTCAACGTCCCACGGCCCAGGCGTGACATTTCACAACACGCCTCCCGCCGAGCACCGAAAGCGGTAGAGGACTACCGCAGTCCACGACGCTTCGCGACACATCAACGGATACGCAAAAACAGCGTCATACCCTTCTGCGTCACGTGGACTACGAACCGACGAAAGCCGTGTGGAGGGAATCCGCACGGCCTTCGAAGCACCGGCGTCCGGGACGCGGAAATTGGACGGCCCCGACAGCTTTATTGCTGCCGGGGCCGTTGGTTGCGGGGCTAGGATTTGAATCCACCCAGAAATCTCGGAAACATCAAATTTATTGGGTTTTCCGCTCATCATCCATGCAGGGTGATGCAAGGAAATACCGCCTTTCTTGTGGGAAGGCGTGGGAAAACCTGCGCGTTCGTTCGAGCCATGGCTAGGCGGCGGGTCGCAGCTCCGCCCCCTCCCCCGTACCGCATTGCAAATCGGCCTGGTTTCCAACCAGGCTCCGGGGATGCGAGCCATCAGAATCGCACGCTGCCTCCTCTTCTGGGTTGGGTTCACCGGTTTCCTTGCCGCCCCGGCTGCCGAGGAGGCGCCACCGCAGGCCCCAAAGCAGGACGAGAGGGTATTCACGAAGGACATCACGCGTCCGGTTCGGATGAACTACCTGCTCCACCTGCCGGCGAGTTATCGACCCGACGGGAAGAAGACGTGGCCGCTCCTGGTGTTTCTGCACGGATCGGGGGAAAAAGGCACCAACGTGGCGCTCGTCAGGAAGAACGGCCCCCCGAAGCTGGCTGAGACGAACGCGAATTTCCCCTTCATCCTCCTTTCGCCGCAGTCCCCTCCCGGACAGTACGGATGGTCGGAAGACGCAGTCATCGCGCTCATCGACGAAGTCGCCGCCCACCACGCGGTTGACCGCAAACGCATTTACCTCACGGGGCTCAGCATGGGCGGCTACGGCACCTGGACGCTGGCGACGTCCCACCCCCATCTGTTTGCCGCAATCGCACCCGTCTGCGGCGGCGGCGATTCGGACGACGTAGCCTGGGTCAAACGGGGAGACCCCAAGGCATTCGAATCCCTCGGGGTCTGGGCCTTCCACGGCGCGAAGGACAACGTCGTGCCGCTGAGCGAATCGCAGGACATGGTCCGGGCCCTCAAGGAAACCGGATGTCGGGATATCCAACTGACCGTCTTTCCAGAGGCGGGTCACGATGCCTGGACCGAAGCCTACAGTAACCCGAAGCTGTACGAGTGGTTCCTGCGGCACCGGCTGGAGTAGAACACGTGGAAGTAAGGAATCCCTTTTTCGCGGCCGGCCCACCCCGGGAGCACGGGGTGGGGGCGGGATTCGACCGGGGTACCTTTTCGGGTGGGACTCCGGTTTGAGGGATCTACAGATTCCGGAACACGGATCGCCGTCCATTTCTCCGCGTGGAGCTTTGATTCCGGGAAGTCCGTTTAGCTTTCCTACGAGGTACTTCTCGATTCGCCCCCGGGCCGTTGATGAAGTCCGTCCCGATTACCCCTCCGAAGCGACAAATCAACCGCGACTCCACCGCAATCTGCGGCATCAAGGTCGAACCTTGGAGCAATGCCACATTCCTCGCCAGTTTCAGGAAGCCCCGTACTTCGGCAGTCTTGTTCCGCCGAGCCTTCATAAAGGTGGGGCCGCCCTTCGAGGAGTCCGATACCAAACTTCGTGACAGCCCAATTCTCGGACGCGAAACCATCTCGCCGATCGAACGTGAGGCGAAGGACAACCAGCGCACGGACGACGACGTCCGCTGGCCGTTCGGCGTCCCGCCCAAGGGCAACGCCAATTTCGTCCGGGTGTAGCACTTCATCCACCCCCTGGCCCACGGGGTGTCCTCTTATGTCTTCAGTGCCTTTCGGCTGTGAGTCCTGTTCGGACCCTTGGCAAAGGGTGCGAAACGGCCCGGGAAGGAATCGTCTTCAGTGCCTTTTGGCTGTGAGTCCTGTTCGGACGGTCTTCCGGTCCGCAAGCAAACTGGCCGCATGACGGTCTTCAGTGCCTTTCGGCTGTGAGTCCTGTTCGGACTTCGCGACGCCCTCACCACCATCAACACCGTGCTGGAGGTCTTCAGTGCCTTTCGGCTGTGAGTCCTGTTCGGACGATGTTCTCTTATTCCATCCCCTGCAATGCTCCAATCGTCTTCAGTGCCTTTCGGCTGTGAGTCCTGTTCG
>JAEUHD010000198.1 GCA_016793645.1 Verrucomicrobiales bacterium | reverse complement strand
GAACCTTCCGGATTTCGCTGCGCGAATGGGGGGCAATGTGGCCGGGATCGATCCCATTGTTGATGATCGTATTGTTGTTCCCGACGACATAGTTGTTGATCACCGAGCTGCCGTTGTAGATCTGATTCACCCCGGACCCGTACACTCCGTAGGCGGAACAGTTGGATGCGGTGAAGTAGCTGGTGGGGGTCCAGCAGTAGTCGGACGCGCTGTAGCCGAATCCGAATCCGAAGCTGACCCCGGATCCGGCCCAGGTCAGACCCACTCCCGCCGAGACGCCGCATCCGGGCGGCAGGGGCGCCCACCCGCAGTAGCCGCCGCCGTAGCGGAACGTCACCCAGGAAGGACCCCAGGTCCGGCCGGGGACCCAGCACCAACCGCACCCGGGCGCGCTCACCCAGTTCCCGTAGTGGAACGGAGCCCAGCCCCACGAGTAGCTTGAATTCCAATACCATCCCGCATCGCACCAGGCCCAACTGCCGCAATTCCAGTAGGGACGCCATCCCGGAGTGATCACCGCGCAGCTCGGCTGCCACACATAGCCGTAGGTCGGAATGTTGAACCAGTTTCCGTAGGGCGCGAGGGAGTCGTAAAAGAAGTTGTAGTTCACCTGCGTGGGACCGGTCGACGGAGGCTCAGAGGATTGCGCCGGAGCGGGTTCCTGGACCGCCGGCCCCACCTGGGGCGGGTCCAGCGGCGGCTTGCCCCCGGGATACAGGGTCGGCGCCGCCGTCGATTGCGATGCTGCCGGCGGCGGTGGCGCGACAGCAACCCCGGAGGCAGGGTCCGGCTTCCGCGGCGCCTTCGAGGCCAGTTCCTGCTCCTTGGACAACAGGGCCTCAATCACCACCGGGGACAGCCCGAGATCCCGGAGATAAACGATCTGCTCCGCGTCCAGGTGGAACGGCTCCTTGAGATTCGCTATGAAATTGGTGACGACCGAATCCCCGATCTGGCCGTGGGACAGCTTCACAATCTCCCGCGCCGCCTCGGGCAGATTCGGGGGCAGCTCCGGCGCCGGCGGCGGCACCGCGGGCACCGTCGTGACGACGCTGTTGGTGTCGGCTGCCACCGCAGCGACGACATTGGTCACCTCGGCACCTTCCGCGGGAGCCTTCGCCTGGGCGATGGCCGAGGACTCCGGAATGCCGCACCCGGCCAGCAGCACGGAACCGACAACACAGAGCAGGAGTTTCATAGCGTTTGGGTTTGGAGCGGGTTCGCCTGGGTTCAATGGGAGCGATGCCCAACGGACATCGCCCCGTCGATCACAACCGAGCCCTCATGGAACTGAACGTTCACACTTGCGAAGTTGGACGCGGCGAACGTGGGGTTATTCAGGGGGGAATGCAATGACGGAATTTGCGGGCACGGCACCGCGTGCGAGGTGGTGCGATCCGACCCCAGCCTCCCGCCCCATGGATCCCACTGAATGGGAATCCGTTGCAGAAGCCGCCCATCCCGCTTGAGGCGCGAACCTGGCCGGCGCTATCGGGCACCCACCAGCGACGCATCCACCGCCGGGCGCTCGTCCTTCGGATGCAGGGTCTTGAGGAACGCGACGAGCGCGGTCGCCTCCGGGGGGCTGAGGTTCTTGCCGTAGGCCGGCATATTGCCGCCCCCCTGCAGCACCTGTCGAAACAACTGGTCGCCCGTCAGGCGGGTGGCGACCGAATCCAGTGCCGGGCCCCGCTGCCCTCCGAGCCCTCCCAGCGCATGGCAATTGCGGCACTGCTTCGCCTGGAGGACCACGGCACCCTGGAGCTCCAACGGACTCCGACCTTTCAGGAACTCATCCGGGACCGGAGTGGAACTCCACGCATTCATGATCGGAGACCATGGCGCGTGCAGCCCGAGCTTGGTCAACGCCGTTAGGGAAATCACGGACAGGAGAACCACCAGGACGGCCATCGGGCGGCGCCTCCAACTCTTCTCCCCGGTACCCGAAACCAGGGGCAGCGCCAACAGGATGCCAATGCCCACCACCGGACCCACGAGCAGGAGAAAGGTCTCCATGTTGGGCGGCAACAGGGCGAGTGCGGCATACAGCCACAGGAAGAAGAAGTCGGGCGCGGGCACGGTCTGGACCACCGTCGGATCCGGGGCGCCGTTGGGCCCATAGGGTCCGAAGACCGCCGCACAGGTCGCGACGGCGAACAGCACCAGACCGGAGAAAACGAGGTCCTTCCGGAATGCATCCGGGACGAAGGGAACCCCGTCCCGGTGGGTCAACTCGTGATACTCCTTGAGATAGGTTTCCCGCCGGACGACGCGTCCGGGAGCCGGCCATTCATTGACGCCGAGCTTGAGCACCATCAGGAGGTGCAATCCCACAAATCCGATGAGAGCTCCCGGGACAATGAAGACGTGGATGGCAAAAAACCGGGAGAGGGTTTCGCCCGCGATGATGGGACCTCCGAGCATCAACTTGACGAGCGCCGCGCCGAAGACCGGCACACGCCCCATGATGGAAGCCCCGATCCCCAGGCCCCAATAGGAGTCCTGGTCAAACCGCAGCACCTGGCCGGTGAAGGCCATGCCCAGGGTCATCAGCAGAAGAAACACCCCGACAATCCAGGTCAGTTCCCGGGGGTACTTGAACGCCCCGAACAGGAACACCTGGATCATGTGGACCAGCACCATGGCCACCATGAAGTTGGATCCCCACCCGTGCAGCGCCCGGAGGTACCACCCGAACGTCTGCTGCTGGTTCAGCACCTGCAGGCTGTTCCACGCCTCGTCCGCCGACGGCACATAGACCATCGCCAGGCAGATCCCGGTGGCGAACTGCAGCATGAGCAGCGTGAGGCTCGCGCTCCCGAACACATAGGCCCAGCTCGCGCTGCTCCGGGGAACCGGATGCGTCATCGCCTCCCCCATCGGCTTGCCGAGTTGGAGACGCTGGTCGAACCAGCCGAGCAGTGTCCGGATCAGGCGCATGAGCATCCCTGGGTTCCACCTGTGGACGCGACGCTCGGGGGCGACGCCAGCGTGGGCATCTGGCCGGCCTTGATCCACAGGCGGCCGCCGTCCAGCTTGTAGGAGTACTCAAACAGTCCGCGCGGCGGGGGACCCGAGGCCCGCGAACCATCCTCGTAATACACGCCCCCGTGACAGGGACACATGAAGAGACCCGACTGGGGGAACCATCGTACGGGACACCCCAGATGGGCGCAGTTGATGGCGAAGACCTGCAGCTTGTCCGCAGCGATTCGACGGACCCAGCACGCAATGTCCCCGGTGTCCCCATCCCAGGGACGGACAAACGGGTTTCGATACGTCGCCAGCCGCGTTTCCCCCACGGGAAACTGCGTCAGGTCTCCCAGGCTGACCCAGTCCAGATCCTCGCGGCGCTGTTTCCGACTTGCGGGAGCGAGGAGGTACCCGACCACCGGAAGCGCAATCAGGGCACCGGCCACGGCATTGAGGGCGATGCCCACGGGCATGAGCCACTTCCGACGGGAAAACTTCCGCACGGGCGGTGTGGGCGGCGCGGGGGACGGAGTGGGGCTGGGAGCGGGCATGGGTTCCTCCTGCGGTCGGTTCGAGTCAGGGTTTCCGGGAGTAGGGTTGTCCGGGAGTTGCCGGTCGTTGGGCGATCAACCAGGCGACCACATCCCCCACCTGTGAGGAGGACAGGGCGGTCCCCGGGACGCATTGACGCCAGTCCGGGTGCCCCCGGTCCGGGCGGCCCGCGATGACCGTGGTGCGCAGGCTTTGATCGCTGACCAGGGCGAGAAACGAGCCGTCCACAATGGATCCGATGGTCCCGGTTCCCCGACCCTCGGCCCCGTGACATCGCGCACAGAATTGGGTGAAGCCCTCCTGGCCCCGACGCGCGTCTCCCGGAGCGGAGGCGGCATACGGCGGAAGCCGGGTTCCGGCGACGGCGTCCGGACGCGCCCAACCGCTGCGAATGCCGCCCGCCAGGATCCCGACCTGGGCGTCGGTAAGAAATCCTCCGGCGCCGCGCGCAAAGGCGGGCATCAGGGAACCCGGGACCCCCTGGGCGATGACCCGCCGCAGCGTGGCGTCATCGACCAGGGCGAGGTAGACGGGGTTCGCCAGGGCCAACGCGGTGTTTCCACGTCCGTCGGTCCCGTGGCAGCCGGCACAATTCTGTCCGTAGAGCGCGGCGAAATTGGTGACGCTCCGGGGTTCCACCGGAACTTCCGCCGGCGTCGGCTTCCCGGGAATCCGGTCGCATCCCACGGTCCCCAGCATCAGCACCGGCAGCAGAGGGAGCCACCCGAAGCATCGGACCGGGCGCGCCCGCGCCTCCGACCGGGACCTAAGCAATGACCTCAACACCCTCATGAGCGGGACCCTTTCCCCCCGGAACCGGTGCCGCCTTCGTCGTCGATCCGGGCTTCCAACCCCACCCTCATCGCGAAAGGAACATGCTGCAGCGTGGCGATCCGCTCCCGTCGCGCCACCACCCGCCCGGCGACCAGACCAAAGGCCACCTGCGCGGCAAAAAACCATCCCCAGTGAATCCGCGCCTGGAGGGCGGGGTTGATCACGCCCAATCCGGAATGGAGAAGTCCCGTCCAGAAAATCGGCGCCAGAACGCCTCCGAGGAGCACCGGGTGACGCGGGAACATCGGCAGGGCGATTCCGTAGAGCAGACCGACCAGCGCCGAACCCACCGAGTGGATGATCAGGGCAAGGACGAGACCGGACGCGTGAAACTGGCGGAGTTGTTCATCCGGCATCTGCGACAGCGTCGCGGACGCCGAGGCGGCGAGCAGGTTGATCGGATACCAGACGCTGCGCTGGGCCACCAGGCCGTACAGGATGGCGCAGGCCGCCATCGCGATCCCGCCCACCAGTCCGCCTCGCAACCCGGCGGAATAGGGATGCATCTCCAGGGGGAATCGGCCGCGATGCCCCTGCTCCCCGACCTTCAAGTGCCGCACACCTGCGGTTGCGGGAGCCACGGGGGCCGGGGCGGGTTCCACCACGACCTCCTCCTCCAGCTCCAAGGGAAGCACCTCCCGGAACCATCCGACCAGGCCGGCGACCACACACGCCACTCCCAGCGCGCTTACGAGCCAGTGGGTCAGCAGTCCGGCAAAGAGCAGCGTCACCCCGAAGGCCGCGACCATCGGCCATCCCCCGGACGCCGGCACCCGGATCCGCCCTCCTGATGATTGTGATTGGCTCGAGTTCATTCCGGTCCCTCAGCGCCCGATGATGTAAACCACCGTGAACACCACGATCCATATGGCGTCCACAAAATGCCAGTACAAGGCCAGCACGTCCGTCCGCCACGCGTGCTCCCGCCGGACGCGTCCCAGCAGGGTCAGGGCGAGGACGATCAACAGCATCACGAGTCCGACGATCACGTGGCAGGCGTGAAGTCCCACGAGGGAATAGAAGGTGGTTCCGAAAAGATTGGTCTGGAGGGTCAGCCCGTGAACCTGGATCAGACGCTTCCACTCCAGGGCGGTCCCGAACAGAAAGTAGCCGCCCAGCGCCACGGTGGCCGCCCACCCGGCGGCAAACGCCCCCACGGCACCCCGCTCCAGGGCGCGAACCGCGAACGTGATGGTCGCGCTGCTGGCGAGCAGACAGATGCTGTTCAGGATGGGGAGCTCCAGCACCTGCCGCGGCATGGGACCGGACGTGTCCTTCCCGAGGTAGAACACATAGGCCACCACGAAGATGATGAAGATGGCACTCTCCGCGAGAATGAGACACGCCATGCCCACGCGACCCTTCGCAGGGAGGTTCCAGGTTTCCGGAACCGGGGGTACTGGGGTGGAGGCGGCGTTCATGCGGTGCGGACCCTATTCGTAGTGCCAATCCGGATCCGAAGGATGCTTCAGGTCCCACAGCGGTCTCCGGCTGCGAACCACCGGGGCCTCGGCAAAATTGTATTCCGGGGGCGGGGAGGTGGTGGCCCATTCGAGGGTCCACGCATCCCAGGGATCATTGCCCGCGGGGGTTCCCTTCACCAGGGAACGGAGGACATTCGCCACGAAGCAGAGCACACCGGCGCCCTGAAAGACGACCCCCACCGTGCAGATCAAGTTCCAGAGATCCCATCCGCGCCCGGCGTCGTAGGTATAAATCCGACGCGGCATGCCCAGAAGACCGGGAATATGCATCGTGTCGAACGTGATGTGGAATCCGATCACGAACAGCCAGAAGTGCCATTTCCCCAGCCCCTCGCTCATGAGGCGACCGGTCGCCTTGGGGAACCAGTAGTAGATCGCCCCGAAAATCGTGAAGAGCAGTCCGCCCACGAGGACGAAGTGGAAATGGGCGACGACAAAGTAGGAATCGCTGAGCTGCCAGTCGAACGGGACGATCGCCAGCATGATGCCGGTCAGCCCCGCAATCAGGAATTGGAACAGGAAGGCGATGCAAAACAGCATCGGCGTCGCCAGCCGGATCTTCCCGCCCCACATCGTTCCGATCCAGTTGAAGATCTTGATGCCCGTGGGCACGCCCACCAGCATCGTGGAAATCGCGAAGAAGGTGTTGCCCACCGAGGTCATGCCCACGGTGAACATGTGGTGCGCCCAGACCCCGAAGCTCACAAAGGCGATGGCCACCGTGGCTCCAACCATGACGGGGTAGCCGAAGATCGCCTTGCGCGAGAACACCGGAATGATTTCGGAAGCGAAGGCGAATCCGGGCAGGATGAGGACGTACACTTCGGGATGTCCGAAGATCCAGAAGAAGTGCTGCCACAGCACCGCGGATCCCCCGGCCTGGGTGTCAAAAAAGTGGGAACCCAGGAACCGGTCCAGCAACAGCATGATCTGAGCGGCGGTGAGCGGACTGATCACCATCAGCACCATGCCGCACATCACCAGGTTCAACCACACCAGCAGGGGCATCCGCCCCAGGGTCATCCCCCGGCAGCGCATGCACAGGATGGTGGTGACGAGGTTCGCGGCCGTCGCGATGCTTCCAAAGCCGCCGACCAGGATTCCGAGGGTCCAGTAGTCGGTGCTGTGTCCCCGGGAAAACGCCTTGGCCGTGAGGGGGGAATACGCGAACCAGCCGACGTCCGGGGCGCTCCCGGCACCCGTCATGCCCATGCCCCCGATCAAACTGAAATACAGGAGAATTCCGCCAAAGGCACTCAGCCAGAATCCAAAGGCATTCAGCCGCGGGAAGGCGAGGTCGCGGGCTCCAATCATCAGGGGGACCAGGTAATTGGCGAACCCGAACAGAATCGGCATGCCCACGAGGAACACCATGGTGGTGCCGTGCAGCGTGAACAGCTGGTTGAAGACCTGCGGGGACACGAGCGTGTTGTTGGGAAAGGCCAACTGAAACCGCATCAGGCAGGCCTCCAACCCCGCGACCACGAAAAACAGGAGCCCGTAGCTGATGTACATCAGACCCAGCTTCTTGTGGTCCACGGTCACCACCCAGGAATGCAGGATCTCCAGCACGGTCGGCCGGGAATCGGACTCAACCGCGGGCGTCAGGGTGGCGGATGGCGAGGTGCTGTTCATTTCAGGGTCGCCAGATACGCGACCAACTGGTCGAGATCCGATTCAGGAAGATTCATCGCCGGCATGAGGACACCGGGCTTGAAGCGGTCCGGACTCCGGATCCAGTCCTTCAATCCCGCCGCCGAATTGGTCAGGGCACCCGCCCCGAGGGTCTCGCGGCTCATGAGATGGGAGAGGTCGGGGCCGAACCGGCCGTCGGCAATGGTCCCCGACAGCGCGTGGCAGTTGACGCAGGCCGTCTGCTCAAACACCCGGCGCCCCGGCGCCACCGCCGGAGGCACTCCCGCCGGCGCCTTCTGTTCCCGGACCCAGCGGTCGAAGTCCTCAGGCGTGTGGACGTAAACCCGCAGGAGCATCTTGGCGTGCTGGGTGCCGCAATACTCCGCACATTGTCCGATGAACAGGCCCGTCCGCTGCGGCTCGATCCACATGTGGTTCCGCCGATTGGGAACCAGGTCGGTCTTGCCCGCCAAACGGGGCACCCAGAAGCTGTGGATGACATCCGCCGACCGCAGGTCGAGGAAGGTCGGCATGGGCCGGCCCGGACTGCTGACCGGCACGTGGAGTTCGTTGGCGGTGACAATGCCCAGTTTCGGATACCGGATCTCCCACCACCATTGGTGACCGACCAGTTCCACGTCGACCGCGGACGCCGGCTTGGGCGCATTCTGCACCTGCTGGATCACCCGGGCCGTGGCCAGCGAGAGAACCACCACAATCAGAAGCGGCACCGTGGTCCAGGCAACCTCCACCGGATTGCTGCCGTAAATTTGGGCGGGTTCACGGCCATCGTCGTCCGGACGCCGCCGGAACCGGAAGGTGGCATAGGCGATCAACCCGAACACCACGACGAAGATTCCGGCGGTGACCGCCAGGACAAACAGGGAAAGCTCGTGGATCGCATGGGCCGGAACCGATTCCGGACGAAAAATGCTCGGAATCAGGTTGGGATCGGCAGCGGCCAGCATCCCCCCCGAAGCGGCGCCAGCGAGCGCCCCCGGAAGCCCGCGTCGCGGGGCGGGCTGATCGGCTCTCGAAGTCGCTGTGGATTGCATGGTTGCCAAACACACCCTCCGCTGCGGGCTGCCCGCAATTCACCCAGTGTTGCTTCGCGGATTCAATCCAAAACGCCGGGAACCTCCAGACGGGGTCACCCATTTTCCTCCCGGGCACGCCATCGCGATCCGCTTCGGACCGGGAAAACCAGCCCGGGTATTTCACAGCCTTTCGTCGCGAGGCGCAGCGAAAGCCCATCGGGCAAGGCGGCCGAAGCGATTCCGAGCCGGACTGTATGGGGACATACTGTCCGGTGAGGAACGCGAGGCCAACGCCGCCAGACGGGCTTGCAGCCAGCCGCAGTAGAAAGAGTGTTAAATAACCAGGCTAGGTCAGCCGGAACCGGCTGGCCTGCGCCAGATCGGCAGGGAGCCCCGGTTGCAGTGCGAGGAATTCGGGGTCCTCCAACCGGTGGCTTCCCGTGCCCGCACTGCGGACCAGATGCTTCAACTCCGCGAGGTCTTGCGACCATCGGAACCCGTTGAAGAATTCCATCGGCTCAAACTGGGTTTTGTACAGCGCCCGCTCCGAATAGCAGGTACCGAGGTACAGGTGTCCCACGCCGGCGCGGGCGAACCATTCCACCGCCCGCGTCATCATGGCCATGCCGACATGGCGCGTCTCCGGCCCCAGATCGTAAAACGCGTAATAGTAGAAGGCGGCCTTCGGGGGTTCGAGATAGAGCAGTGCCGTCCCGGCGTCCGCTCCCGTGGCGTCGTCGGTGAAGTGCAGGACGTGGGTGATGACGGCGCCGGAAACGACCCGCTCCAACCGTTCCGGGGGCATCACCCCGGGACCCCAGCGCGCTTCGGCATAGGCCAGCCACCGGGCGCGGCGTTCCGGGGAGAAGTTGAACCCGGCCTTGGGGATCAGTTCGCACCGCAGCGAGGCGGACCGACGGAGCACCCGGCGATTTTCCGAGGTGGCTTCCCACGACGCCAGCGGAACCCGGAGCTGGCGGACCAGATACCATCGCTCCAGGGACGGAAGTCCGGGCATGAACCCCGCGGCAAAGGCGTCCGCGGGTGTCTCGCCCGGTTCCAGAAATCCCCAGACCACGTACGGATACAGATACCGCGAGTAATCCGGGGTGGCTTCCGAGCAGAGCAGCTTCATGGACTCATTCGTTCCGGTACACCCGGGGCAGTCGCGCGCGCCAACCGGCCAAAACGTCGTAGCTGACGCTGCGCTTCAATCCGGCGAGTTCGTGGACGGTGATCTCCTCCCGTCCCTGGCGTCCCAGGACCACCGCCTCGTCACCCACCGCCACGGCGGGAAGATCGGTGATATCCACCATCAGGGCGTCCATCGCAACGCCCCCGGCCAGGGGTGCCCGCGCTCCCCCGAGGAGGACGCAACCCTCGTTCCGGACCCGCGGAAACCCATCCGCGTACCCGATGGGCAGGATGGCAATCCGTCCCGGGCGCTTCGCCTGCCATCGCATCCCGTAGCCCACCGTGTCCCCCGGCAACACCGGCTGGATCGCGGTCACCCGCGCCTTGACGGTCATGACGGGCATCAGGCCGTTCAGCCTCCGGCAGACCGACGAGGGATATATCCCTTGCGCGAGGATTCCCACCCGGACCTGTTGAAAGTGCGCCTCCGGGAGATCCAGCACGCCGCCCGAGTTGCAATGATGTGCGTGCCGCGGTTCGACGCCCGCCGCCCGGAGATCCGCAAGGCATCGCTGGAACCGCCCAATCTGGTCCCGCGCCATGGTCTTGTCCTCCTCGTCGCTCTGGGCGAAGTGACCCAGCACGCCGGCGAATTCGAGTCCGGGCAGCCGGGAAAGTTCGCGGCTCCACGCAACGGAGTCCCTCCAATGGAACCCGAAGCGGTTCATCCCCGTGTTGACCTTGATGTGAACGGGCACACGAACCCGGCGTTGGCGTCCGTGTTCGTCCAGGAGACGCGCGATCTCCAAACGCCCCACACAGGGTTCCAGATTCAGTTGAAGGATCCACGGGACGTCTTCCGGCAGCGCCTCGCCCAGCAGGAGAATGGGCGCTGTAATCCCAGCCTCCCGCAATTGCGCGGCCTCCCCCAGCGTGAAGACCGCGACCTGGTCGGCCCCGTTCGCCAGCGCGACGGGCACGGACCGCCGGGCACCGAGCCCGTAGGCCTCCGCCTTGGCGACATAGATCAAGCGGGTATCCGGCGCGAGCGCCGATCGGATGATTCGGAAATTCTCCGCGAGCGCGCCAAGATCCACCTCGATCCAGGCGGAACGGGGCGGAAGCAAAACGGTTGGAGCGACCCGGGCGGACACGTTCATTCGTTGCCGGGCGGCCATAGGCTTTGCCCCACATCCGTCCGGAAATAACTGCCCAGCGACCGGACCTTCCGGATGTTGCGGTACGCCCGGTCGATGGCCTCCGGCAGGGACGGCGCTAGGGCAGCCACATCGCAGATGCGGTGGCCGGTCGCCTCCAGGCGTCCACCGTCCGCCATGGCCACCTCCTGCCACCAAAGATCGCAGTCCAGTTCCCCATCCACGGAGACCGGGACTCGCGGTCCGGTGATCTGGGTGAAGGGATACCCGTAGCCCGCCAGGGTGAGGTTGCACCCAAACTCACGTCCGGACCGCCACCGGGGTGAGAGCGGCTCGTTGCGGGCACACCGGCGGAACGTCTCCAGGGGGTTCTCCAGCATCCGCGCAATCATCGGACCGCTGGTGACGCCCAGTCGCACATTGTATTCAAGGACATGCCACCGGTCCCGTTCGCGGATGGCCGTCACCTGCACAGGACCATGGAATCCGGTCTCCCGGAACCACGGCAGCAGCGGTTCCAGCAGTTCCCCCACGAGTCCGTATCGGTCCCCGGGATCGCGCTCCACGAGTCCTCCGAGCGGAGCTCCGGCGACGATCCCCAGATTCCCGTCAAACGCCCGCTTGTACTCCTGATTGGTGACCAGCGGATGAATCTCCCCCGCGCTCACCAGGGCGATGTGGCCGGCTTCCCGGCGGCCCAGATACTCCTGGAGAAAGATTCCCTCGGCATCGTCCAGTCGCGGCAGCCAGGCCATGGTGTCCTCCAGGGTCTCACACACCACCGTGTGGATGGGACTGGTCGGGGAGCACAGCGGATTCTTGAGCACGTAGGCCCGCCGCGACTGGCGCACCACGGCCTCCGCCTCCGCCTTCGTTTTCACGAACTGAGCGCGGGGAAATGGGATCCCGAAACGCTCGCAAAGGGAGCGGGCAAAATCCCGCTCCCGCTCCAACCGCAGCCCTTCGCCGGTGGGACACAGCAACGGGAGTCCCAGCCCGAGAAACTCCTCCGTCCAGGGCCGGAGCGCCCATTCCAGGGACATGGGAACGACGAGGTCCGGGGGTTCCTGCCGCAGCCGGGAGCAGGGGTTGGGAACGTCCCCGGCTGTGATGCAGGGGCCCTCGGTTCGAGGACCGAAATGGGCGTAGTCCCGGGTCAGATAGGCCCGGATGTCGCCGCCGTCCTCCCGCAGGACGCGCAGCATTGCCTGGGTGAAGGCACCCACCCCAAGGACCCACACCCGGTTTGGCAGGGTGTGATCCATGACAAATCGTGGGCGGCAACCGTAGTAACCACGGGCGACTGCACAAAGCGATTTTGCGTCGGAACCTCTCGAAACTCCGCGGCCACCGATCGGGTTGCGGATTCCCTCACCGGTCCAGTTCCCACCGGATGCGGGAGCCCCGCGAGAGAACCCATCGCGAAAGCGCGGTGCAGGGAGCCTCGACGCCCCGGTAAAACACCGTCGCCGCAAGACAACTCAACGCCAGAACGCACCCCGCACCCGTGAGGGTCGTCGAGACCGGATCCGTCATCCCCAGGCCATTGAGGCGCGAAACCACCCCGGGGGAAAACTCCAGCAGCACGATGAGGTGGACCAGAAAAAGGGAGAAGCTGATCCGGCCGAGCCCCTTCACCAGCCGGCATTCCAGGAACCACCGGTACCCCGGGGCCGCGAGGGGCAGCACCAGCAGCAGGGCCGCGCCCAGCACCACCGCATAATCCGGGGAGACGACCGTCCCCAGCGCATTGAAGGTTTCACGCAGGTAGGCATGAAGCCAGCGTCGGCAACTCAACAACGCGAGGGCTCCCAGGAGCAGCAGTGGCGACACCCACCGGGGCAGCCTTCCCAGTCGTCCCGAAATGAACTCCCAGTGCTTCGCGATCAGGATGCCGACCGTGAAGAAAAGGACGTAGCGTGACAGCGCCCCGCACGCCACCGCACACAGGACACTCATCAGGACGGCCGTTGAACTGCGGCGGGCCAGCGCCATCAGCAGGGGCAGCAGAAAGGCGAACCGCAGCTCTTCCGTCAGGGACCAGCCCTGCCCCAGCAGACGGGGGTATTCCACGAACAGATTGAGATCGTGGAGCACGTTGTCCGGATCCACCGCCAGGGCCGAATGGTAGTTGAACCACCCGGTTCGCGGCGGCTGGGTCTCCGGGGCGCCTTGAAACGACACCCGCACCCAGCCCAGGAGCGCCATCGCCACGACGTAGGGGAGGTAGATTCGGACGATCCGCGCCACCCACCAGGCAACCAGGCTGCCGGTGGTTCCGAACAGCGGCGTCCGTCCGCGAAATTCGCCCCAGGGCAGCGCGATGCCGCTGAGCACAAAGAACAGAAAGACCGCCGCCTCCCCCTCCGTCAGGAATCCAAACGGGCCCGACCAGATCCATCGAAGCGTGGGATTCTCCAGATCCGCATACGACAGGAAGAAATGGAACAGGACGACCATGGCGGCGGCGACACCCCGGAGCCCGTCGAGAAAAGCCACGCGATCCCCGCCCGAGGATTCGCCACGGGTGGGGTGGGGAGGGAACGCCTGCACAGGTGCGACAAGCGTTACGTCTCACCCATCATCCGGCAATGTCGTCCTGAACCCTGGAGGGACCCGCGTGTTGCGGTCCCCAATCCAGTCCCGCCCTTCGTCCGGGATCCCACCCGCCGCCCCCATCCACGCACCCAACGCCGGACCTGTTCACGGACGGCGACACGCCATCCCTCCCATCGTTCCGCACTCCAGGTTTGTCGCATAACGGCCCCGGTGCTTTGCTCCTCCACGCCGCGAAATCCGCATCCGCTCCCATGAACCCGATTCAAGGCCATCACCTCATCACCCCGGAGGACCTTTCCTGGAGGCTGTCCAATCTCATGCGCATCCCGAATGCGGATTACCTGGAACGGACCGGCAGCCACAATCTCGGGGCGCGCCTTTGGCGGCTCCCCCCCGGGAGCGCCAACACGCTCCACAAGCACCTGCGCTCGGAGGAATTCTATTTCGTCCTCGAAGGCACCGGACGTCTCCGCGTGGGAACGGAAACCCTGACCGTTCCCCGCTACGGGGGCGTGCTCGTCGGGCCGGACACCCTGCGGCAGGTCTTCAACGACACCGACGCCGAGGTGCTCTGGCTGATCCTGGGCGCACCGGAGGAATTGGAGTTCCTTCAGGGATCAAAATCCCCCATGGACCTTTCGAAA
The DNA here is from genome assembly GCA_016793645.1 of Verrucomicrobiales bacterium. Taxonomy (GTDB): domain Bacteria; phylum Verrucomicrobiota; class Verrucomicrobiia; order Limisphaerales; family UBA9464; genus UBA9464. The sequence continues at coordinate 5,358 of JAEUHD010000198.1, read as the reverse complement.
ATCTATCCCGTGGATCCCACCCAGTTGCCGCCGGAGCTCGCCGGCGTCCGGTGGCCACCCCAGCCGTAACGCCCATGCCCCACCACATCGCCATCACCCGACGGGTCCGCCCCGGATGCGAAGCGGAGTTCCAGCAGGCGGTCCGGGAGTTCTTCAAGGCCTCGTTCGCACACGACGGCGTCCTGGGCGCCACCATGATCGTCCCGGCGCCGGGTTCGGATTCCCGGGAGTTCGGCATCCTTCGCACCTTCACCAACGAACAGGAGCGCGACGCCTTCTACGCCTCGCCGCTGTTCCAGTCCTGGGAGGAGCAGTGTCGTCCGCTGACGGAAGGGGGCTGGACGTATCGTCCCCTGGACGGACTCGAAGCCTGGTTCCGTTCGCCCGGCGCCCTGCCGCCGCGGTGGAAGATGGCCGCCGTGACGTGGCTCGGGGTGTATCCGATTAGTCTTACCATCGGGCTGTTCCTCGCGCCCCATCTGCGGACCCTGCCGCTTCCGGTGAACCTGCTCATCGTCTCCGGAATCATCGTCACCTGCCTGACCTGGGTGGTGATGCCCCGCATAACGCGGTGGTTCCGCTTCTGGCTGAATCCGGAACCGGAACGCCGCGCGGGACGGTTTCAACACCGCTGAGCGGCGGTTCGGAGCAGGTCCATAACCGCGGGAACCTGCGAGTCGGACCGAACCCAGACACTCACCCACGCGCCCACGCCCAGCACGTGATGCGATTCGCAAGTCCCGGAGTGAATGGCCGTCGCGGCGGCCTCGGCTCCCAGCCGAACATCCAGCAATCCGCAACCGTGCAGATGGGCGAACTCGCGTCCGTTTCTCCGGAACTCAACGCCCCCGAAGCGGTGAAATCCACAGGTCACCCCGGGCCAGGCGCCCACGCCCTTCTCCACCGCCCGCATCGCCCGTAACCGTCCGGAGTCCCCCACCGCGATCACCGCCTGAGCCACGGTGTCGAGAAACAGGGGCAGGATCGGAACGCGTCCCATCCACCGGGCGTGGCGAACCAGCGCGTGGAACGCGGATTCAACGAGCCTCGGCAAGACGGCGGGCATTTTCCATGACGCGCAGGTGGACGGCACTGCCGAGGTACCGGGTCCAGAGGGCGAAGTACCACCGAGGACGCGTGTGCAGCGTGTACCCGCTGCGTCCGATCAGTGTCGTGGTGCCATCGGGTTCCGGCCGCAGTTCGAACTCCCCCCAGTGGGCGTCAAAATGACCGAGCAACTCCGGATGCGCGGGTTGCTGGACGATGTCGAATCGCAGCCGCCGACCGGGCTCAAACACGGTGACGCGCTCCCGGAAGACCACGTTCTGACTGAAGATGCACAGGCGTTCGCGTCCGACGGCGTCCGCTCCCGGCGGCGTCTCAACCGGATACGGAAGCCCGAGACGGAACATCCAGAAATCCGGCGGCGCGGAGATCGGCGCGAAGGAAACCACATGGGGCCAGACGGCCGCGGGAGGCGCATGGATCCGAATCTCGTCGGCGAATTCGGCGGGTGCGGGTGGCGGCGCCATCCGGGCTTCGGCCAACGCGAGCAGGACCACCAGCGGCAGCAGTGATGCCTGCAGCCGGTCGGATCGGGGTCCAAAAAGCCATCCACCGGCAATCACAACCAGCAGCAGCACGAACCAGTAGAAGGGAGCCACCATGAGCAAGCACACGATACCCTCGTGAAAAACCACCGCGGCGCCCACGAGTCCAATCCCCGCCAACGAAAGCGTGAGGCGGCACCGTTCGGAAAGTGTCAGCGGAATCGTTCTCCAGCACCAGGCGGCGACCCCACCAATCAGGAGGGGGACGGCGGCCAGATTGATCATCGCCAGTGCCGAGGCGAAATCCTCCAGATCCGGCGAATGGCTCAACAACCAATTCAACAACACCATCGCGACCCCGGCCACGTTTCCCAGGACGCATCCCACCAGCAAAACGCGCATCCGGTCGGGAGGGTCCGCGGGGGATGTTGGGGTGGGTTCGCCGTTCACGCGGAAACCCTCTCGAACTCCGCGTTCCGCGTCAGTCCAAATCCCGGATGCCGTTCCTCCGGGTCAATCTCCGGATTTCCAATGACCTCCCATGATCCCCGACGTAGCTTTTTCGCAGTCGGTCCCACTCCGCCATCCCGGAAACTACCAACCCATGCCCCAGTCCTCCCCGTTTCCACGTCGTGCCGTGATGGCCATCGGACTGATGTTGGGATTCCACCTTCTGGCGCTCTCGATGGCCGCCGGGCTGCTTTACCTGCCGTGGGCGGCGGCGCGGCGCTCCGGAGAACCCAACGCCCGGGTGACGATCTACTGCTGGCTCGGTGCCGCCTTCATCCTGTGGTCCGTCGCGCCGCGACGGGACCGCTTCAGGCCCCCCGGGCCCCGGCTGCGGCCGGCGGATCAACCACGACTGTTCGCGGAACTGGAGTCCGTCGCACGCGCCACCGGGCAGACCATGCCGTCCAGGGTGTACCTGATCCACGACCTCAACGCATCGGTGTCCGAACGCGGCGGTATGTTGGGGATGGGGGGACGCCGGTTCATGGCGCTCGGCCTGCCGCTGATGCAGGTCCTGACGGTGCCGCAATTCCGGGGCGTCATCGCGCACGAGTTCGGACACTATCAAGCCGGGGACACCCGACTTTCGCCCTGGATTTACCGGACGCACTCCGCCATGGCCCGGATGCTGGATCCCTCGCTCAACTCCTGGGGAATTCTCGGCATCCTCCGCCTGCCCTTCCAACTCTACGGACGCTGGTATCTGCGCCTCACCCAGGCCGACTCCCGGCGGCAGGAGCACGCCGCGGACGCCCTGGCTTCCCGCATCGTCGGACCGGCCCAGGTGGCGGCGGGGCTTCGCGTCATTCATCAGACGGCTCCGGCATATGAGGAGTTCCTGAGAAGAGAGTACCTGCCGGTGATGGGCGCCGGTTTCCTTCCGCCACTGGCCGAAGGGTTCCAGCATTTTGTACACGTCGGGGAGGGATCCGCGATCCGTTCCCCGGGGACGGGCGGTGAACCGGAACCCGAAACGTCGGACCCCTTCGACAGCCACCCGTCGCTTCCGGAACGCCTCGCGGCGCTGGGTCCCATCCCCACGGGCGCTGCGCTTGACGAAGGTCCGCCCGCGGCCTCCCTCCTCGACGATCTTCCCGAACTGGAATCGAAGCTTCTCTCCGCGGCCTTTCCGGAATGCGGCACGGGACATCCGGAGCCGATCTCCTGGCAGGAGGTGGGAACCCGGGTGTACGCCCCGCATTGGCGCCGGCTCGTCGACGCCAACCGCGACGCACTCAAGACCCTCGACCTCTCCGACCTTCCCTGGATCGCGCGGAATCCAAATGACCTCGCGCGCCGGCTGCGGGGTCCGGACGGCCATGCCCTGGAGGAGGACGCATGGGAGGCCGGAGTGGCCTATGCCATCGGCGCCGCGGTATCGCTGAATCTCCTCGAGCGCGGGTGGTCCCTGGAGACCTATCCCGGAAGACCCGAGCGCATGTTCAGTCCTCAGGGCGAGCTGCAGCCATTTTCACTCACCCGGGAATTGGCATCGGGAGAGCGGAGCTGGTCGGACTGGACGGAATTCCTGTCACGGACGGGCCTATCGGACGCCGCCCTTCTGCCCGCCGCGGTGCCCACGACGACGACGGTGTGAGGTTCACCCCGCAACCCGTTTGCCCGCCGGAGTCCGGCTGCCATGATGTCCAACCTTCGTTCATGAAATCCTGGATCTTTGCCGCAGGCGCCGCCGGGCTTGCCCTCTGGAGTGCCCTGGGGATGGAATCGCCCCTCCCCGATACCCGCATGTCCTGGCTGGACGCCGAATCTCCGGTGCTCATCCGCCGGGATGCCATCGACGGCACGATCGAGGTTCAATTCGCCGGGGCCTTGGAATCCGCTCCGTCGGCGGAGGGTCCCTGGTCACCGATCCCCACTGCCACCAGCCCCTTCGAACCGGATCTCGGGCCGGATCGCCAGTTCTTCCGCTCCGCAGTTCCCGAAACCCCGGGCATCTTCTCCACCGCAGCCATCGCCCAATGGACGGTCACCGGCCCGCTCCAGCGGCATTTCGACCTCGCCTTCGCCGGCACGCCCGACGGGATCTTCCCGCCGAAACGTGAAAAGCCCTACTTTGATGGATCCATCACCCTTCCCGGCCTGACTGTCCCGGCAAGCCTCCGGGTCCGGGGCAACTCCAGTCTGCAGGAGTGTCCGTTTCCGAAGCTCAAGCTGAAGGTCTCCCGGGCGAACCGCGAGGGCACCCCCTTCGCCGAGGCGCGGGAGATCAAGATTGGAACCCATTGCGCCGATGGAGGACGGGGAGGCATCGGACGGCTGCGCGACGAACGGGCCACCTATCGCGAGGCGCTGGCCTACGAGGCGATGGAACTGCTGGGATTCCTTTCCCCGCGCGTCCGACGGGCCCGCATCGAGTTCCACGACACGGGTTCCCCGGCGGATCCCAATCCGGGCGGCTGGATCGTCACCCGCAACGCGGTGCTGCTGGAGGATCCCGAGGTCGTGGCGGAACGGCTGGGAGGCACGGCCCTGGGTGATGACGACATTGCGGCCCTCGAGAATGCCCGGTTTGGGATCCAGCTCATCACGGACCTGCGCTTTCTCCACGTGTTCCTCGGCAACTGGGATTTCCGGCTCTCCGAGGACGGACGGGGCCTGTGGAACACCGACGTGATTCGCCGTGCGGACGGCACCCTTGTTCCCCTCGCGGGCGACTTCGACCTGTCGTCGTGGGTCACGGAGTTCGTCCGGGCCGTTCCTCCGCGCGACTATCATCCGGAGCTTCCCGACCGGGACCGCCAGGTCCGGTATGAATTGGAGGCCCTGCGGCGGGAGGTTCCCGCAGCCCTCTTCGATGCCGCGCGCGCCCGATTCGAGGGGCACCGCACGGGACTCGATTCCCTGGTGGCCGCCGCCGTCGTGGACGACGCGGGCCGGACCAATGCGGCGGCGCATGTGGTCACCTTCTTCGATGGCCTGACTGCCGTCGTCACCGATGGAAGGAAGCCCTGACGTCTCCGCAGACGTCAGCGCGTCGTCCCCTCCGCGGCTACCCGTAGCCGCCGACGGCAGGAGGCGCCATTCACCGCTTCGGTGCGGACCCGCGCGCAGCCCACTCCACACGCCCGGGAAGTCAGCGCGTCGTCCCCTCCGCGGCTACCCCGGGCATTTCTCCCCTTCAAAACTTTCCCCGTGACCTTCCCCACACCATCCGGTCGAAGTTCACGCCAGCAATTCCCGACCTGCCCGTCGCACCGACGAGCACGACGGAACCGGATCCCAGATTCATGACGGCCCCGCAGTCCAACTCCCGCCCGACCGCCGACGCGATCCCGTC
>JAEUHD010000190.1 GCA_016793645.1 Verrucomicrobiales bacterium | reverse complement strand
TTGGCGGCCTCCCATACGTCGCGATTTCTCGGCCCCCTGATCCGATGGCTGGCTCCGGGACTGGACGCGGACGCCGTTCACACCGCCCAGGTCTGGATCCGCAAGGCCGGCCACGTCTCCGAGTACGCCGTCCTCTGCGCGCTGTGCTGGAGAGCCCTCGTGATCGGGAGGAGCGTGACGAGGCCCCCGCGGGGATTGTGGCGAAGCGCCATGATCGCCTGGCTGATTGCGGTCGCCTTTGCGATGACGGACGAATGGCATCAGTCGCTGGTCCCGAGTCGTGAAGGACAACTTCGGGACGTCGCCGTGGACGCCCTCGGCGCCACGCTGGCCCTCCTGGGAATCCTCGGGTGGATGCGCCGCCGGATCCGCACCGACGGTTCTCCCTCGCGGCAATCCTTCTGATTCGGGCTCCCCAAGTTTGGGGAACAGACCTCGAGGCGGCGAAGCGGGACTCTGCCGGCCACGACCCGCCGTAAGGCACTCCGGACGTCGGGCGCACCGGCATGAATCGTCCGCTCCTCCCGCCCGCCCTCGCCTTTGGCGCAGGCATCCTTGCCAACGAATGGCTGGGCGGGCATCCCGGACTCTGGCTGGCGCTCCTGGCGGTCATCTTCGGACTGGCCCTCGTCCCCGGACGCGTGGGAATCGCCGCCTTGTGGGCCGGATGGATCCTCGCAGGCGCCCTGGCCCACGCGATCCACGACACGCCCCTGTCGCCCGTGGACCTTCGCCGGGCGACGGGCCATGAGCCCCGCCTGGTCGAACTGCAGGGCCGGATCGCCGAGACGCCGTCCCTGCGCCTGAAGGAGCGGCGCGGCCGGGTGTCGGAACGCACCCTCGCCGCAGTGGACGTCCGTGCATGGCGGGAGCCCGGGGAGAGTTGGAGTCCGGCGTCCGGAACCGTCATGACCTCCACCCGGGGAACGCTGCCGTCCGAACTGTTTCGAGGCCGAGCCGTCCGCGTCACCGGAGTCCTGCAGGTGCCTCCGGGTCCAGCGGCGCCCGGACTGTTCGACTACCTCCAGCACCTCCGGCACCAGGACATCCATCGCACCCTCGACGTCACGGGTCCCGAGGATTGGATCCCGGAGGGCGGTCCGGACGCGCGGCCCCCGCTGAGCGAACGGTTTCTTCCCTGGGCCCGCGAAGCGCTGGCTCGCGGACTCCCGGAGGACGAGGCGACGCACCTGATCTGGGCCATGACGCTTGGGTGGCGGACAGGCCTCTCCGGGGAAACCAGCACGGTGTTCATGGAATCCGGAACCATGCACGTGTTCGCCATCAGCGGACTCCACATCGCCCTGATCGCGACGCTGGTTTGCGCCGCGCTCCGCGCGGTGAGGGTGCCCCGGGCGGCGACGGGACTGATCGTCATTCCGATCCTTTGGTTCTACGTGGCGGCCACCGGTTGGCAGTCCTCCGCGTTCCGGTCCGCGATCATGATGACGGCCATTACCGGCACCTGGATCCTGAACCGCCCCGCAGACCTCCTGAACTCCCTGGCCCTGTCCGCCCTCGTCATCCTGGTGTGGCAGCCGGGCCAACTCCTGCAGGCCGGATTCCAGCTTTCCTTTGGCGTCGTGGCCGGCCTGGCCCTGCTGGTTCCCATTCTCGAGCCCCGGCTGTTCCGGGCGCTCCAGTTCCGTTCCGATCCCATGCTCCCCGAGACGTTGCGACCCCGGTGGAGCCGAATCCTGGACCGTCCGATCCGGTGGCTGGCGTCCGGACTGGCCACGGGAATCGCCGCCTTCCTCAGTTCCCTCCCGTTCACGGTCCAGACCTTCCACCTGTTCAGTCCGGTGTCGCTGGTGGCGAACCTGGTGGTGGTACCCCTTTCCAGTCTGGCCTTGTCGGCCAATGCCGTGTCGTTGGCCGTGAGCCCCGTCTCGGGGGACCTTGCCTCGATCTTCAATGCCAGCGCCTGGGTCTGGATGCACGGCATGGCGACCCTCAGCCGGTGGTTCGCCGCGCTTCCCGGGGCCGCCTGGTACGTTCCCCCGCCCCCCTGGCCGTGGTGGAGCGTGTATCTGGCGGCACTCCTGGCGATCGCCAACGGCGGCCCGCCCATTCTCCGTCATCCCCGCGCGATGCTCGCGGTCGCGGTCCCGCTCGCGCTGCTGGCCGCCCACGGGATTGGACGCGGGCTGCAAACAACGACCATCACGATCCTGTCCGGAGGGGAGGCGATCCTGGTGGACGCACCGGGACGGAGCCGCGATCTGCTGGTGAACACCGGCAGTGAATCCAGCGGTCCGGGCCTGGTGGTGCCGTTGCTCCACGCGCACGGTTGGAATCGCATTCCCACCCTGATGCTCGCCCAGGCCGACGCCGCCAGAAACGGGGATGCGGCCGGGATGGTGCGGGGGTTTCGCCCTGGCGAGCTGGTGATGGGCAGTCCGCGTCTGCGATCCCCGGCATTTCGGGAGGCCCTGGCCGCGGCAAAGGAACTCGGAGTTCCCATTCGCCGGGTTCACGACGGAACCACCGTCAGCGGATGGTCGGTGCTCTGGCCCCCGGTCTCCGATACCGCCCGGTCCTCTGAGGAGGCGGCACCCGTCCTGGCGGGGACCCTGGGGGGTTGCCGGATCCTGCTGCTGCCCTCCTCGGGCCGGAAAACGCAGCGGGCACTGCTGGAATCCCATGACGGGACGGAACACCTTCGAGCGGACATCGTCATCGCTGGCGTTTCCCGGAATCAGGAACCCGTCCTGCCGGATCTCCTGGAAGCCATCCGACCGCGGTGGTTGATCCTTCCCTCCGCACCCGGAACCACCGGACCTCCAATCCGGCCGGAGCATCGGGACGCGCTCGAGAACGCCGGCATCACCGTGGTGTGCACGCACGAACACGGGGCCATCACCCTGGAGGTGTCCCGTGGCCGGGTGGAGCTGCGGGGCATGAATGGAATTCGAAGGTCATGGGAAGGCCCCTCGGGTCCAAGGGGCGGGGATTCTTTTTCGGTGCCCATTCCTCTGGAACGCTTCCCATCCGGCGATTCTTCGGCTACACAGGGCGTGCTCACCCCTCCCTGACGATGGACATCATCTTCAAGTGTCCCGCCTGTCACCAGCAGCTCGAAGTGGACGCGGCGGCGTCCGGCCAGCAGATCGCGTGTCCGGCCTGCAGCAAGTCGATCACCATTCCGCCGCCGGACGCGAGCAACATGAAGGTGGGCATCGCGGCCCACTCCTCGGCCGCGGCCAAGGAGGAAAAGCATTTTGCGGTCCCGGTGACCGAGGGTCCCGTCGAGGCGCTGATCAAGAAGGCCCATCCGCCCCTGGAGGCCGCGAAGGATGGTCCCCGCAAACTCCGGGTCCGCACCATCCGTCACATCGACTGCAAGGAGGTCGGCCACGACAACTTCGACGCCATCGTCACCGACGCGCTCGGCAAGATCGGTGAGGACAATATCGTCAGCATCAACACGATCAATTACAGCTATGTCGAGATGGGCACCCAGAAGTTGCTCAACGATTTCGGCGTCCTGATCGTGTACAAAGGGTGACCCGGGACCGCGAAACGGATTTACTCCGTCCGTGAGCACGCCCGGCCCCAACCCCGTGGGATCCGCAGCACCCGGCTGTCCGGACACTCCGGAACACCGCCGCCTCGCCGCCGCCCATCGCCGCGAGGAGGACTGGACGCGCTGGGGAACGTTCCTTCCCGAGCGCCAATGGGCGACCGTGCGCGAGGATTACTCTCCGGGCGGCGACGCCTGGAATTACCTCCCCCACGACCACGCCCGCAGCCGGGCCTACCGGTGGGGCGAGGACGGACTTCTCGGCTGGTGCGACCGCCAATGCCGCGTGTGCTTCGCCCCCGCGCTCTGGAACGGACACGACCCGATCCTGAAGGAACGGCTCTTCGGCCTGACCAGCACGGAGGGAAACCACGGCGAGGACGTCAAGGAGGAGTACTTCTACCTGGATGCCACTCCCACGTCGTCCTACGCCGCCGCCCTCTACAAGTATCCGCAGGCTCCGTTTCCCTATGACCGACTCGTGGACGAAAACCGGCGGCGGAACCGGCACGACCCCGAGTTCGAACTGGTTGATACGGGGGTGTTCCTGGAGGCCCGTTACTTCGATGTGCACCTCGAGTACGCCAAGGCGGCACCCGAGGATATTTTGATCCGGATCGAGGTGACCAATCGCGGACCCGAGCCTGCCCCCCTCGATGTGCTGCCGACGGTGTGGTTCCGGAACAACTGGAGCTGGAACTGTCCGCGGGAGGGCGTCAAGGAACGCCCCTCCATCCGGACCGCCGCTCCGGACCGCCTCGAACTCCTTCAGGAGACGCTCGGGCCGATGGGCCTGACCTTCGGGGCTGCGGAGGATGGACCGCCCCGGGTGCTGTTCACGGACAACGAGACCAACCGGGAGCGACTGTACGGCGTTCCGAATGAACGCCCCTGGGTCAAGGATGCCTTCCACACCTTCCTGATCGGTGGACAGGAACAGGCGGTGAATCCCAAGGGCGAGGGGACCAAGGCGGCCCTGCTGTACCGGATGCAGCTCCAACCCGGTGAATCCCGCACGCTCCGGCTCCGCCTCTCCGCGGGGAGGACTCCGTCCCCGGGCCCGAATCCCTCGAACGCCGACGAGTTCGACGCGCTGGTCCTGCTTCGCCGCCGGGAGGCGGACGCCTATTACGAAACGCTTCATCCCGCGTCCCTCGACGCCGAGGGACGCCGTGTGCTTCGTCAAGCCTACGCCGGACTGCTGTGGTCCCGTCAGTTCTACCACTACGTGGTGGAACAATGGCTCGACGGCGACCCGGGACAACCCACGCCTCCGGAGTCGCGCCTCACCGGACGCAACCACGACTGGCGGCACCTGTATGCCCGGGACGTCCTGTCCATGCCCGACAAGTGGGAATACCCCTGGTTCGCCGCGTGGGACCTTTCTTTTCACATGCTGCCGCTTTCGCATGTGGATCCCGACCACGCGAAGTACCAGATCCAGACGCTGCTCCGGGAATGGTACCTGCACCCAAACGGACAGATCCCCGCGTACGAGTTTGCGCTGGGCGACGTGAATCCCCCGGTGCATCCGTGGGCGGCGTGGCGCGTGTACAAGGTGTCCGCACCGCGCGGGGGGCGCGACCGCGACTTCCTCGAAAGCGTGTTCCAGAAGCTCCTGCTCAACTT
>JAEUHD010000187.1 GCA_016793645.1 Verrucomicrobiales bacterium | reverse complement strand
GGCCAAGGCGGCGAGGCCGGCGCATCCCCGCAGCGGGCTGCAACGGCCGAGCCAACGCAGGCCATCGGCAAAAGACCCGCCGCCCGGAGGGTTTTCGCGGAAACGGCCCGCTGGCTTCGTTGCTCGTCGGTCACAGACCCCGTCGGGGAGGCTCCCTTCTCGCGCCTGCATCCCGCCGAAGCCGCAATGCAAAGGCGGATCGCCATCGGGCCGTTTCCGCGAAAACGGGACCCCTCTGAGCATTCGGACAGGCTCTTAGGCCGGGCCTCCCGTTACGAAACGATGCCGGCTGGCAGAAATGTCAGTGGATTGAATAACACCCTCGGGATCCGCGGCGGTACTGCCGCGGACGAAAGTGACGAGCGCGCGGCAGCGCGCCCCCACCCATTCCCGGGTGGCTGCGGGCTGCCGCCCGCGGGTGACATTTCCTTCGCGTCTGCAGCGCGAAGGACCGGCGCGGGTGGAGTTGTCCTGCGGTGAATGTCAGGCCGCCGAAGAAGGCACAATGCCCGGATGTCCTGCAACCCCTCCGTTCGCATGGACACCGCCAGCGGATTGGCCTTCACTCCTCACGGTTAGGTGGATCCAACTTCCGTCCAATAGGCGCTTCGGCGAACCCATCCTTTGCGCGTCTCCGGCACGCGTTGCGCCCCGGGACCGATCACGGACCACGCCACCCCACCGGCTGGCAGAAGGGGAACGTGACTCGCAGGAATCCACGGATTCGAGGCGTCCAGTTCACTCAGTTGCCAATGGATGAGACTCCCCCATTTCTTTCAGTATTGACTTTTAGTTTATAAATGTAATCAATCGGTGTCGCAGCCCATCAACCTCTCTCCTGTCATGAAGACCGAAGTGCGTGGCATCGTGTCGAGCCTGTTGCGGATTCTTGTCCTTGCCGCCGTGGCAACTCCTGGACTCGTGGCTCAGATGCCCGGGCAGGTGGATCCGAACTTCCACCCGCCTGCTGGCCTTCGCATTAGGAGTTTCGACCCCGCGGTGCTGAGTCCGGACGGGTTGCTTTGGGTGAACGGCGCTCAACCGGACCTGGGTTTTCCTCCGCTCATCGGACTCAGGGCGGACGGTTCGGTGGCTGCGTTGCCTCCGTTCCCGACGCCGGCGATTACCATAGGCTTTCTTCCGAATGACACGGTGATTCTGGGAGGGATCTCGTCTTCGGGACGGTATAACGCTGAGGCCCAACGCCTGCGGTTTCCGTCCTTGCGCACCCTATCGCCGGCGTTCGCTTCCCTGGCCGAGGGGCGGTTCTTCATCTCAGGAGTTAGCGGATCCGGATCCAACACACGCCGTCTCGTGCGGTTTCTGGCGGACGGTTCCGTGGATCCAACGTTTGCCGCGACCGCGACGCTCGACAGTGGTCCCTTTGGGGGGGCTTCCTATTTACTGCCGATGCCCGATGGCCGGGTGGTGGTGGCCGGGACATTCGTGGAAGCGGCCGGTGTTCGCCGGATGGGCTTCGCGCGCTTTCTTGCCGATGGTGCTCTCGATACGACTTACAATCCGACGGTCGCCCTGCAGCCTCGCCCGCCGGAGTCCCCGGTCATCCCTGTGGTTCGATGCGCTGGACTTCTCCCCGATGGATCTCTCGTGGCCGCGTTTCAGGTTTACCCTGAAGGAGGCGGGGATCCCGTGCGGGCCATGATCGTTCGATGGGACACCCACGGAGTATTGGATGCTGACTTTCATCCGCCTGAGGGTCTCGCCACTCATATTCGCTCGGGTGTGGTGGAGCCCGACGGAGCTATTCTTGTGGGGGGCGACTTTTCGGAAG
>JAEUHD010000070.1 GCA_016793645.1 Verrucomicrobiales bacterium | reverse complement strand
TCCGGTGAATACCACTGGATGGCCGGCAACTTCCTGAAATACGGCGCCGAGGCATCCACCTTCGGCCGGAAGACGCCGGGCGACCTGCCGGTGGACGCCCACCAGCTCATCGCGCTCTGTGCGCCGCGGCCGACCTTCATCAGCTACGGCATTCCGGAAAAGGGGGACGCCCTCTGGCTCGACCCGCAGGGAAGCTACATGGCGGTCGTCGCCGCCGGTCCGGCGTACCGGCTCCTCGGCGCTCGCGACCTCGGCGTAACAGAGGATTACCGCACCGCCCGGAAGCCCGAGGTCAATGTCGGCCTGCTCGACGGCGAACTGGCCTGGCGCCAGCACGACGGCGGCCACGAGGACCGGACGAACATGAAGCACTTCATCCGCTGGGCGAACCGCTTGCTGAAGCACACCCCGCCCACGGAATAGGGCGACCGAAAAATCAATCAGGGCAGCGCCACCGTTACGGCGTAGTAGCGGAACCCGGTCGCGGGGCTGTCGGTCACGGTCAGGACGGCATCCGACGTTTGGATGCCGAAGCTCTTGAGCTCGCGCCAGTCCACCGGGGTCAGGCTGTCGGAATACCAGAGGGTGTACCGACGGCCGGTGACGGCAGGGAACCGGATCTGAACCGCCACGTCGGTCGGTTCGATGGTTGCGGCAAACACGCTATCCGATCGGCGGGGATGGGTGCCGGCCACGTATTCCTCGGCATTGGTCGCCCCGTCGCGATCCGGGTCGCCCAGGGAACCGTCGTCACCGATTCCGGAGGCTGGATTCAGACCGTTGGAGCTTTCCCAGGCGTCGGGTAGGCCATCGTTATCCGCGTCCGCGGGAGGCTCCAGGATGTCCCCGCCATTGTTCTGGCGTCCGGGCGTGGGAGGGGCCGCCTCCCAGTTGGCCGGTTCGTCGCCGAAGGCCAGGCTTCGATGGCGTTGCAGGGAGTTTCCGGTGCCGGACGCTTCGGTGGGCCAGGGGGTGGTCGTGCGGTAGTGAATCGATTCGACCGGGACAAACGGGACCTGGCCCCGGAGGGCGGGGGGATCCGCGATGGGTTCATCCGGCTGCTTCAATTCGAGCGTTTCCCCGGCGTTGTCGAGAATGCCATCCCACGGGCCCCAGATGGGTACGTCGGCAGGGACATTGAAGGCGGCTCGGAAGTCGGCCTCCGGACTGAACGGCCAGGCGGGATCAAAACTCACGATAAGTGCAAATCCGCCGGGAGGCAGGGTCGCCCCGGGTGGGAAGTCGAAGTCGACTCCCCCGCGCAGGTGCCATCGGTTGGTGGTGTGGAGCGGGTCGAACAAGGGCAGGGGCGCCGACGTCACGTTCCGGATCTCCACGAATTCCTGGAGGGTGTTGTTGAACACGCCGGCCGGAGGAGGCTCCGCGTGGATTTCGGTGATGACCACCGGTCCGATCTTGGGACCGGCGTTGGCCGCGTTCAGGGTGCGCTCCCGTTGCGGCACGAAATGTTCGCGTCCGTCACTCGTGACGAGACGTCCGAAACTCACCCCGTTGAACGAGGCGTCGAAGGAGAACCCGTGGTGCCATCCGGTCAGTTCACCGGACGCGTTGGCGCTGTACAGGTGGACGCTGTCCCCCAGCGCGCTGAACGAAAAGCCGTTGGGTCCGGCACGGAAGTCCGTCTCGGTCACCACCCAATAGTCGCCCGGAGCCAGCACGACCTCCGGCGGAATGCGATACTTCTTCGGGGACCGGAAGTCGTCGGAAAGCCACCATCCGCCAACGGAAACCGGGGTGTTGCCGGGATTGAACAGCTCGATCGAATCCAGCAGCGGGGGATCGGTGTGGGTGAGGGCTTCCGAGACGAGCACCGGGGAGGGGATGGCGGGGGAACCCTCCACGGCGCCGGGTGATCCGCCAGGGCGGGCGCTTTGACGCCAGGCCGAGGCATCACTGGCGGTGGCCGGGTCGGCGGATTCATCGCGGGGAACCAGGCTGAAGCCGACGCCGTCGGTGAGCGGCGCCCATGCGGGATCATACGCCACCTCCTGGATCACCTCCTGGACGGGACCCAGCAGGCGGATCCGGTTCCCGTCATTGCCCAGCGCCCCGGCGAACTCACCGGCGATGCCGGTCGCCCCGGGATACCGTTCGAGGAACGCCGTGCGGTTCCTGACCACCAGGACCCTCGCGCCGGCAGCGAGCGAGGTCACGCCGCTGGACGCCGTGAAGGTGTACTGGATTCCGCCGGCGAGGGAGAACCCGGCGAGATCCAGCGCGCCTCCGGAAAGGTTGGCCAGCTCGACAAATTCGAAATCGCCATCGGTCCGTGTCGATCCGTCCGGCGGGTTTTCCGGGTGGTAATGGATCTCGGTGATGCGCAGCGGCGGAAGGGTGTTGAAGAACGTGGCTGCGGTGATCCCCGACCACTTCGAAACCAACGGCGGATTCTCGGTGCCGGTCCGGGCGGTGTGGGACGGATTGTTGGCGCGGGCCACGAGGCGGGAGTTGGCGGTGATGTTGATGGCATCCGTGCCGGCAACCCGGGCGGCCGGGGAAACGTCGCCGCCTGGAAGACGGGGATCCGTGCCGTCGAGGGTGTAGTACAGGGTGCCGTTGGCAGGTCCGGTCAGCGTCACATTGGTGGTCCCCTCGAACCGTCCGCCCGTGGCACTGAGGCGGGGCCGCTGTACAAACTGGCTGTCCATGAAGTTGACCCGACTGTTGAGCCAGCTCTTCAGGGAACTGATCTCCGCATTGAAACTTCCGCGTGGCGGCGCGAGGTGGCCCCACTTGGATCGCTCGCGGGGTTGGGCCTTGCGGACCTCGCCGGTCAACTGGTCCACGAGGCGGTACAGATTGGTGGTGGCGAAGGTTCCGTCCCGGAGTTCCTGATACCGGTCGATCCATTGCTGGTAGAACTCCAAGTCGGTAAACAACCGTCCCCACCACGACTGGGTGGTATCATTGAAGAAGTCCGTGGCCGCTCCCTGCGAGGAGCCCGGGGTGCACCAGAGCCGCGGATTGGAATCGCGCCCGTCGGTGGAATTCAGCGCGCGATCAAAATCCCACTGCGGTCCAAACGTGATCTTTCCGTTGCGGGGCTTGTAGAGGTAGGCGCTCAGGCGGAGCGCATCCACGTTGAAGGTCAGGACATTGATCAGGTGGTAGTCGATCCACGCCGGCACATCGATGTAGCTGCGGTAGCCGGTGGTCGGATGAAGCCAGTTGGCGCCGTAGAGTGTGGTCTCAAAGGCGCTGAAGTGGTTCTGGAGGTATTGCCGCTGTGCGGCGCGCTCCGGCAGCCGGATTTCCGCCTCCGAGGGTTCCACATAGACCAGACCCTGCCGACCACCGGAGAAACCGCCTTCGCCCGGCCCGCCCCGGTCCACCTTCAGCAGATAGCCGCCGGTGACCTCGGGTGCCCGGACGTGTTCGGGCTCGATCTTGTCCACAGCCACACGGTCCGGTGACCGGCGGATCCGCTCCTCCAGGACGTAGATGCCGTTGTAGGTGCCCGGGTACCGGAGGGTGCCGACGGAATCCGTGATCAGGAACAGTTCGACAAAGCGGGTTCGCGACGAATATCGGCCGGTGTCCCGGGCGAGTTGGTGGGCGTAGGGATTGTGAATGAGGATCGGCTCAAAATTGTTGGGGGCGTAAAGAACCCAGTCCGAGTCCGACGGCATGCCCAGCAGTTTGCGGTTCCTGTCCTCCTCAAATTCGTTCCGCAGCTCGAGGTTCAGGCTCACCTTGGCATAGCCAAGGGTGCTGGAACCCCGGGCTCCGATGCCCACGCGGCCGCTCAAGGTGGGCGGATTGGTCATCGAAGTCACGCCGTTCACCGGCTCGAAGACATGCAGGTAGGCCTGCTGCTGTCCCTCGGCCGGCGGGGTGGAGCCGCCATAATTGTGCAGGACCAGGACGGGCAGGTCGGACGAGAACGTCGGCGTGGTGCCGTCGAGACGGATGTACATCTCGGTGCGGGGATCCCCGGGCAGGAATCCGGACGAAAATGCCCGGGCCCGGACCACCTGGGTTCCGCTGATGGGAATGGGGTCCGCATAGGCGGGCGACGCCGCGGAGGGCATGGTACCGTCGAGGGTGTAGCGGATCACTGCCGCGGGGTCCGGGGTCGCAAGGGACAAGGTGAGCTGAAACTCGGCCTGATAGCCGCCGCCCCGTCTCGAAAAGGAGACGTCCGGTGCAAACCCGGCGCCGCTGGAGGCATTGGCCGCGCCCGGGGTGGCCTGGGTGAAGTAGCCCACGACGTTGGGTGCGCCATTGGCCCGTCCGTAGCTCACATTCTCGCGCTGCGGGGGATAGACCGGGGAGAAGCCGGACTCGACTTCGCCGGAGGGATTCACCAGGGCCAGGAACTCGCCCGAGTTGGACAGCTTGAAGTTGGTGTGGAGACGTCCCGGCACGGCCGTCCGGTTCTTCTCCGAGGCGAACACCACCAGTCGTGCTCCGCCGGCGAGGGTCGTGCTGGGAAACTTCCACTTGCCCAGGTTGGCCGGGTCATCGGTGAGGGACCAGCCCAGCAGGGAAATGGACTGCGTGGAGGTGTTGAACAGTTCGATCCAGTCCGATTCGTCCCCGTCTTCATCCCGAATGACCCCATCATTGTCGGCCATGAACTCGGACAGGATGAGCCCGGGAATCCGGAGAGTCGGATCCACGGTGTAGGTCCAGGACCCGCCGTCGAAGGGATGCGGGGTGCCCGCGAGGTCGGCAATCCCGTGGCCGTTTCGGAACGAGACGTTCACCGTGCCGGCGGGCGGCCGCGGGAACGTGAAGACGAACTGGCCCGGTGCCACTTCCGAGACATTCGTGGCGCCCTGTCCGTTGATCAGCAGGTCGGCGGCGTCAACGCCGGAAACCGGTTCCGAAAAGACGACTTCGATGACGGCCAATTCCCGGATGCCGGCACCGGGCGGGGGGGTCTGGGTGGTGATGACCGGGGGCTGGGTATCCTTCGTGGAGACCAGCGTGGCTTCCCAGACGATGTCGCTGCTGCCCAGGTTGACGTTCAACAACTGGATCGCGAGGACGTTCCGTCCGGAGACCAGCAACGAGCGGGGATTGGGAACCGGGTAGTCATTGAAGACGGCGGGATCCGGGGCCACGGCCGACGATGCAAACCCGTTGTAGGGCACCTCGCCGTCCGGGACGTTGAACCGCATGGCCTCCTGGCCGTTGATCCAGCAGATGAATCCGTCGTCGCAGGCGGCGGTGAGGACGAGGGACTGCACATCCGCCGGATTGGAAAGGTTGAACTCCCGCCGCAGGAACACGGAGCTGTAGGAATTCTGCATGTCGCCCAGCTCGGTGCCGGAGAACGGGTCCCCGTAATAGAAGCTGGCGACCCCGCTGTCCCAGGAACCGTCCGGGAACTCCGGCGTTCGCCAGGCGGTGGGATCCGGCGAGGACGGTGGCTTGGTTCCCTTGAAATACCTCCAGGTGGCCCCGGTGGGGACCAGCACCTCGGCACGGGTCGGGATTGCTCCTGCGGTCAACAGGGCGATTGCGGCAAGAAACCATCCGGCGATTCGATTCATCAGTCTCAGTACTTGGAATATAGTCGGTTTCCTAAGCAGCGTAAGTGCCAATTCCTCCCGGTCGGATGGGCAGCCCTGCGGCTACGCTTCCTTCCCTGGTCACGGGGGATTCCTACTGACATCGGCAGGCTTCGTGATTTGGGGCTTCGGCCCTGGGGTCACTGTGCATCGGCCTTTCTTCGCCCACCCGTAACGGGCGCGTGAGGACTCCTAGCGCTGACGTCTTCGACGTATGCATCATCAAAAGGCGGTTGACCTCAGGAATCGGGAGGGGATGGTGCTGGAATCCGTGCCTGGCAAGAACCCATGAGACCAACAACCCAGCGGCCCGCACCTGGCATTCTCGGGTTCCCCAAACGGTCGGGGACATTCGGTGTTGCCGGACGTCACAGGTCCGGAGTTTTTGGCATGTGCCGGTTGATTCCTAACCGAGGTAACGCTGGACGGTTGCTCTTGATCGCGACTTTTCTTGGGCTGGCAGGGTTTCTCTCGGCTTCCGCCCAGACTGTCCGTTTCC
>JAEUHD010000109.1 GCA_016793645.1 Verrucomicrobiales bacterium | reverse complement strand
TCACGCCCCTCAAGCCCGTACTGCCGGATCCAATCCTGCAGGCTGGGGCGATGGGGCGACTCGGACGCGTCGCGGCCCTCCTGGGACAGCCAGCGCCGGGCGAACAGCATATAGCCGATGCCCGCGGCCAGGATGACCACGCCGAAGGGGGTGAAGCTGAAGAAGCCCAGTCCGGTTCCGTGTTCCCGGATCAGTTCGCCGTTGATGACGAGATTGGGGGCCGTGCCGACGAGCGTCAGCATCCCGCTGATCAACGCCGCCACGCTCAGCGGCATCATCAGGCGGCTCGGGGCGATTCCGGTTCCGGCGGCGATGCGCAGCGTGACGGGAATGAAGATGGCCACCACTCCGGTGGAACTCATCACGGAACCGAGCAGGCCCGTGCAGACCATCAACAGCACCACCAGTCGCGCTTCGTTGGGCCCGGCCCGGGCGGTGAGCCAGTCGCCCAGGTTCTGGGCGACCCCGGTGCGGACCAGTCCCTCGCCGACGACAAAGAGCAGGGCGATGAGGATGACACTGGGATCACTGAAGCCCGCGAGCGACTCATTTACTGAAACCACGCCGGTGAGCGGCAGCAGCGCCAGCATCAGGAGCGCGACCGCGTCCATGCGGGGCCGGTTGGCCGCGAACATGGCCACCGCGCCGGCCAGCAGGCCCAGGATCAGGACGAGGTCTCGGTTCATCAAATGCATCCGGATCTGCGTCCGGCAGGGACAACCGTGGGGTGTGAACCCGAACCTTGACAACCCGGGATGTCGATGGGGGAGCGAATCGTGTTTGATGTGGAGGCGATTTCGTTGCGGGATGGGCGGGCGTCGCCGCCGCTTCGTCGATGCGGACTTTGTGGAACCTGCGAATTCAAGCGCCCCCAAAGAATGGACCGCCCCCGGGTCCAACATTATCGCGCAGCGCCTCGCGACGGCGTCGCTGCACACGCTGCTGTGGTCGGCCGCGGCGGCGGTGTCCCTGTCCGTGGCCCTTGCGGGACACGACGCGACCGCATCCGGACTCCTCCTGGTCGCCTGTGGGACGATGGCGGCGTACGGATTGGACCGGTGGGTGGACCGACGGGACGCCGATCCCCGGGAGGTGCGCCGATTTTTGGTGCTCGTGGTGGGACTCGCCTCCGTGGCGACGGCGGCACTCGCGTGCACTTCAGGATGGAGGTTCCGGGTCTGCGCGGTACTGGCGGTGATTGCAGGTGCCTACGTCCCGCTGAAGCGCGCGGTGCCAAAGAATCTGCTGACCACGGTGGCCTGGACCACGGCCACGGCGACGCTTCCGTTTGCGGCGATGCCGCCGTTGGATGCGGCGTTTGCGGCCTCCGTTGCCTCGGTCGCGCTGATCATGGCCGCGAACACGATCCTGTGTGACGTGCCGGATGTGGCTGCGGATCGTGCGGCGGGCGTGAAGGGAATCACCCCGCGCTTTGGTCCCCGGGCCGGTCGTTGGGCTGCGGCGCTCTGCGGCGCCATCGGCGCGGTCATCGCGGGAAGTGTGGGCCGGTGGGGATTGGCGATGACGGCGGGAGCCCTGCTGGCCCTGGCCTGGCTCATGGCGCGACGTCCCGATCACCGGGGCTACCGGCTCTGGGTGGATGCCGTGGTGACCGTGATTCCGGGTCCGCTGGCGTGGCTCTTTCGTTGACACGGGTGGGCCTCCCGGGGGACTTCAGGCCGACAACACCATGAGCGATCCGAGCAACGCCCGCGCCACGAAGCGGGTTCTGGAACCCATTGAGCGCATTTCCGAGGTCCTGTTCGGACTCATCATGGTCCTCGGATTCACCGGATCCCTGAGCGCCGCCCAGGCGGGGCGCTCGGATGTTCGGACGATGCTGTTCGGGGCCATCGGCTGCAATCTGGCCTGGGGTCTGATCGACGCGATCATGTATCTCATGGGATGCCTCGCCGAGAAGGGGCGCAACCTGAGGACACTCCGCGCGATTCGAAGGGCGCCGGATGCCGAGCGCGGACGCGGAACCGTGGCGGCGGCCTTGCCGGAGGGCATCGCTTCCGTGCTGGAGACGGCGGAGTTGGAACGTATCCGGGTCCATGTGCTGGAGCGGCCGGAACCTCCAAAGAATCCGAGCCTGGACCGCACGGACTGGCTCGGGGCCCTGGGCGTCTTCCTCCTGGTGTTCGTATCCACGTTTCCCGTCGTCCTGCCGTTTATCTTTGTTCCGGACACCTGGCGGGCCCTGCGCCTTTCCAACCTGATCGCGATTGGGATGCTGTTCCTGACGGGCTACTTCTTCGGGAAGTGTTCCGAATTGCGTCCGGTCCGCACCGGGGCGGCGATGGTCCTGATCGGAATCGCCATGGTGGGGGTTACCATGGTGTTTGGCGGATGAGAACCGCCGGAGGCATCGCCGTCGGGTTCCTGGGAGCAATCACCCTCGCCGCGGATCCCGTCGAGGGCACTGCGGTCCCGCCGAAGGAGTCCACTCCGGCAGTGGTGACCGATTCAAACACACGGTCCTGGACGGCCAGCGTCTCGACCTTCGGATATCTGGTTCCCGACGGTCAAAGTTATGGGCAGCCCACCGTGGTGGCCGACGTGGGGCGGCTGCACCTCGAAGCACGGTACAACTATGAGGGACTGGAAACCGGATCCCTCTGGGTGGGCTACAACCTTCACTTCGGAGAGCGTCTGACGCTCGATCTGACGCCCATGGTGGGTGGCGTCGTGGGGGATGTGCGCGGCGTGGCGCCCGGCGTGGAGGCAACCCTGTCCTGGTGGAAACTGGAAGGGTACTGGGAGATGGAATACGTCGCCTCGGCCGCGGGACGCGACGACAGTTTTCTCTATCTCTGGTCGGAGGTGAGCCTATCCGTGTTGGACTGGCTTCGGGTGGGCGGAGCGGCCCAGCGAACGTCCGTGTACGAGACGGAAGTGGACATCCAGCGCGGGTTTCTCGTGGGGCTGCAGTTCGATCCGGTGGCGTTCACCACCTACGTCTTCAATCCCGCACAGGCACGCCCCACCCTCGTGATGGCGCTGGAGGTCTCCTTCTGAGGTTCCGCCTCAGGGATAGAAAAACTGCAGGTTGCCCCCGTCGGTCTCGGTGTTGAGGTCGTAACCGAGAAGGGTCTGCACGAGCCGTGCGTCGTTCAGTTGCTGGGTGGAACCGTCCACCAGGACCACATTGCCGGCGTCGGCCCCGTGGCAGACGTCCTTTCTCCACTTCGCTTTTTTGGCCCCGGTTTCCGGGGACGACAGGATGAAGCAGTTGATGTTGTCGGGAAGACCCGTGAAGTCGAATCCGGTGATCCCCCGGTCCGTGGCCAGGAAGACCCGTGGCCGCTGGTCATTCGCCTCGCTGCACAGGGCGTAACTGATGTTGGTGAGCGCGAGGGTGGCGATATTGGTGCCCGGCACGCGGCGGACGTCGGACGGACACAGCAGGATGCGGGTCGAACCCAGTTCGTTGGAGGCGAGGGAGAGCTGGAAGTTGACCCGGGCATTCCCGGTTCCGTTGGGCTTTCCGCCGCCCTGGTCCTGGTCCACGGCCCAGGGAAACTTGCCCCGGTTGCCGTCCGCCCAGAGGTGCATGGCCAGTCCGATCTGGCGGAGGTTGTTCATGCAGGCGATCCGCTGCGCCCTGCTCTTCGCCTTGGCAAGGGCGGGGAGGAGCATGCCGGCCAGGATCGCGATGATCGCGATCACGACCAGCAGTTCGATGAGCGTAAAGGCTCGCGCTTGGGGACGATGCCGCATCATGAATGGAGGCTTCTCTGCCGACTTTGTTCCTGGTTGTCGCGAAAAAAACGCGGCACGCCGTTCCAGGGGGATCTTCTCCCTCCTGTTCCCGCCCCCTTTGGGCAGGCGGCGTGCCGCGGTCCGATCCGTCCAACAGTGAACCGGCCTTTTTGGAGCCCGGTTCAATGAGGGCCGTCCACTACGGATTCAGCGAGGAGGTGACCCGGAAGAACTTCTTCGGATCCGACGGGGCGTTGGTGCTGGCGATCGAGGCTTCGAGAGCCAGCGAGCTGGGGCCGGCGACGTAGGGTCCGTTCACATCCGGGGCGCTGTGAACCGTGTAGTGCAGGCCGCGGACGGCATTGAAGCGCACTTCCACGTTTCCGTCGGACAGCGGGCGGCTGGCGAGTTGAATCGGGGAGTCGGTCACGCTGCCGTCAAAGTACTTTTGGACCAGGGCCCAGGCGGTCTTGCCGACCTCGGAACCCACGCGGCGTCCGGCGAAGTCATCCGCCGGCGGGTGGATGCCGCCCCAGATGCGGGAGAGTCCCACCTGATCCGCGGCGTCGTAGAAGGTCGCCCATTGGAGTGTCACCGGCTGGGTCGGGCCCGCCTCGTTCACGAGGGAGGGAAGTTTGTAGCTGCCCAGCCCGTTGGGGAACCACTTCGACCCGGTGACGCCGGTGAGCGCCTCGGCCGCGGCGCGGCTGAAGGTGCTGTGTCCCGAGATGTAGCCGGGGAATCCCGGGGTGACGAAGGTCTTCTTTTGGTAGGTGATCCAGTCCTCGGCGTGCAGCCACTTCACACCGCTGGTCTGCTCGGCGGGGAACTCGGGCTGGCCGGGCCAGGACCGGACGGCAATTTTCCCCGGGGTGAGCCCTTCGTGCCGGCCCGAGGCGACCGTCGCGTCGGTGACCAGTTCAATCAGGTCAGGCACCAGCGGAAGGCCGTTGGTGTGGTACGAGGGCAGGGAGGGATCGCTCGACTGTCCCTTGCCGCCGCAGTAGCGGATGGCGCTGAGCGGACGCCAGCCATTGTAGAAGCGCTTCACGCTCCAGGCGGCGCAGCCGGCGTCAAACACGGCGGCGTTCAGGGTGAAGTACAGCTTCACGTCCCACTCCAGACGATCCACTTCGGGGCCGGCGCCGCCGATGCGGAAGGAGGTCATGTCATCCGACACATGGTTGGCGATCGAGTTCCAGTGACCCGGGGGCGTTTCGGACGAAGGGCCGTCCGCCCAGAATTCCGTCAATGCCCGCGTGAAGTCGCCGCGCAGGGTCGGGTTGGGAACGTAGGGCTGTCCGGTGAACGGATTGGTGTCATACCCATGACCGTCATTCGCACCAAGCGTGTTGTCGCCGATGGTGGCCGGGGAGATGTCCACGACCACGCCATCCTCGGTCGTGAGTTCGCTGCTGGCGCGGATGACGGCGACGAGGTTCTGCTTGAACTCGGCGTCCGTCGCGGTCCCGAGGAACGGCGGCGGTCCGGGGTCGATCCACGGCTTGTTCTCATCGGTGCGGGCCAGCGAGAAGGTCCGGACCCAAAGCCACTGGGCGCCGAGGTATCCCTGGAGGGGATTCTGCGGGAAGCCGTTCTGGTCGATGGAACCGGCGACGATGAGACGTTGCCATTGGTTGACGTCCACCACGGAGTTTCCGGACCCGTCGTCAATCCCGTGCAGGAACGGATTCAACTGCGGGTTCACGAACACATAGCGGCGCGGATGTCCGACGGGATAGTCGGGGTAGGCCACGGGGGGATTGGCGGTAGGGAAGGGCGTTCCTGCCGTCTGTCGGGAGCCGTCCTCCAGAAAGTATGCGGACACCGCGTCGTAGATGGAATTGCCGACGCCGGCCGGGGTGCTGGTGTCCCGCGAGACATTCTCCGGATCGTAACCCAGCGCGGTCATGAAGGCGGGATTTGCCGTGGCCTGGTTCGTGGCGGTTCGGGAATAGGCGTGGCGCTCCAGCATCATCCGATACATCGCATAGCTGATGGCCTCGCGCCGGGCCGCGGCGATGTCGGGGGCGGTGTGCTTGCCATGGTAGACAAAACCGACGGCCTTGGGGTCATACGCCGCCCAGGCGTCGTACATGCAGACCGAGAAGGTGAAAAGGTTGCGGGCCTGTCCCGGAGGGTGCGGCGTATCCATGCGGATGCCTTCCAGAGCCCGTTCGTTCCAGTTCCGGGCGATGGAATACTCCGCCTTGGGAACGTACCAATTGATGGTGGCGGCGGTGCCGGTGATCATGGCCGTGAGGGCCAGCCACGCTGCGGCGAGCGGCTTCCGCAGGGCGCGGGAGCGAAGGGATGCGGTTGAAGTTTGGGTGGAGTGCATGAGAGATCCGGAGTTCCGATGCGGGATGACTCCGGGACTTCTAGGCACGTCCACGTACTCCATCCAAACTCCCGGGGTGAACCGCCGAGTTTGTGGTGTGAACCGCTTTCCTTATGGGGTGAATTCCAAGCCCAAATGAGGAGCTGTCTGTGGGGAATCGGGCTGCGGAGGTCCGGGGAA
Organism: Verrucomicrobiales bacterium; assembly: GCA_016793645.1. Lineage (GTDB taxonomy): Bacteria > Verrucomicrobiota > Verrucomicrobiia > Limisphaerales > UBA9464 > UBA9464. The sequence continues at coordinate 23,276 of JAEUHD010000109.1, read as the reverse complement.
CGCGGGGGCGCTTCGGGCATTTCGTGCGCACTTGGGGGCTGCAGAGGAACAACACAGCCTCCGGGTCGTTTCCCTGATCCCACCGGCACGGAGGCGGCGTGATAGCGCGAACTTCAGCGGACTGAGGATCCGTCCTGCAGTGCCCGATACAGGTGGTGGACGAACGCGAGGTTGTCGCACTGGAGGTACCGCATCTCGCCGCCCATGCGGGAGAAACTTTTGCAGAACCGGAGGTAGTACGCCGGATTCGTCTTGGGCGGTTCTCCCTGGGTCCAGTCCCAGCCGCCGCCGTCCTGGAGGTCCACCACGAAGATGCGGTGTCCGGAGACGGCGGGGAGGCCGTCCTGAAACCGGAGGTTGTGGACACAACTCAGGCTCTTCTCAAAGACCTGCGGCGCCATGATCGCGGAGCCCACGGAGAGCACGACCCCGTCGTCGAGTCCGTTCACCGCCCCGGCGAACCACCGGAAATCCTCCGCCGCAGCGCGCCCGATCGCCGCGCCATTGAACATGGGATGGCAGGAAATGATGTCGTATCCGATGCCCGGATGGACCGTGACCGGCACACCAAGGCGCCACGCCTGCGCCAGAATGCTGGCCTCCTTATGGGGATGAACCACCTCGTTGCGACCTTCCGACACGCCGAAGCGCTGCATGGCGGACAACAGCTCCGACGCGGCTGCGGCCAGCGGGTCGGCGGGGAACTGTTCAATGGCCTGCACGAGTTCGGACTGCGTCGGCAGCGTGCATCCATCCTCGATGATGTAGCGCCCGAGGGAGCGTCCGTAGCCCATGCCCTGGATCCCGCCGGCGAGCAGGGCCAGGTGGATGTTCCGGCCGGTTTCGTCCCAGGTGCCGAACGTTCCCGCTGCGACGTTGTCCTCGACGCCCTCGGTCGAGCGTCCGAGCCAGGCGTATTCCCAGTCGTGGATGGTGCCGGCGCCGTTGGTGGCCAGATGGGTGATCCATCCCTGTTCCATCAGGCGCGTGAGAATCAATGCCGCGCCGTTGCGGAGCAGGTGGGCGCCGTACATGAGGATCACCTGGGCATCGCGCGCACGGGCGGCCCGGATGCTCTCTGCGGCGGTTCGCACCGACTCCAGCGTCTGCGGGCAGACGGCCGCGGGTTCGCGGTCGGGGGGCACCAGGATGTCCTCGACCCGGGTGAGGCTGCGGCGTTCCGCGAGCGGGAGGACCTTGAGCCGCTGGAGATTCAGGGACGGCATGGAGCGTCTTATTTCGGGAAGAGCACGTCCATCAGGGGCCCGAGATCCCGGTAGTCGGGAATGCAAATGTCCGCGCCCACGCCGAGCAGACGCTGATGCTTCCACGCGTCAAAGCGGCCGGACCCATTGTTCGCCTCGTCGCTGGCCACCGCCACCGCAAGTCCACCCACCTGCTTGGTGTTCTCGATCTCCACGTAGCCGTCGCCGAACGCCAGCAGGGAGCCGCCGGGGATCCGGTTCTCCGCCAGGATGCGGTCGATCACCATCTTCTTGCTGAACTTCCGGAAGTCGTCCTGCGCCCCGTAGATGTGGCCCTGGAAGTAGTGGGTGAGTCCGAGCGCCTCCGCCTCGGCCTTCACGAACTGCTCGTCGGTGCCGCTCGCCAGGTAGAGGGGGAGGTTACGGGCCCGCAGGGCTTCGAGCAGGGCCCGGGTTCCGAACACCGTGAGGTCGTCGCGTTGGATCGACCCGTCGCGAAGGCCCGCCACGCGATGGCGGATCCGCTCGTCGAGACGGCGCAGATACTCGTGCTTGTAGGTGAGCGGTTCCTGCGGGGTGCCGCCGCGTTCCTTCACGCGCTCGGCCAGTTGGATCATCTGGTAGATGGTCTGCTTGCCGTTCAGCCGCATGATGTCCTCAAACGCCAGTTGGCGGCGCTGCTCCTCGGTTTCGCCCGGGATCGCCGGGATCACCTCGGCGAACATGGGCACCATGATGTCGGGCCAGCCCTGGCGGACCAGGGACAGGGTGCCGTCGAAATCAAACAGGACGTGGCTCAGGCCGGGACGGGGACGGAACCCGGGGGCGAACTCCACGAGTCCCTGGAAGGAATGCGATATTTCCATGCGCGGAGAGCCAGCATGGGGGAACGGGGGCGTGGGGGCGAGTCCGGAACGAATTCAACCCAGCGTCACCGGACGTCCGGTCTTCACCGACTCCTCCTCGGCGGCGGCAATTTCAAGGGCGGTGGCGGCATCCCGGGCGCTCACCCGGTCGGGCGCCTTCCCGAGGGAGATCGATTCCACGAAGTGCCGGAGTTCGCCTGCATAGCCGTCGGGTTCGGACAGCGACACGGTCCGGACGGTTCCCGCCTCGGCCACCCGGAAGGCGTCGGCTCCGCGCGACAGGTCGTAATCCACCGTCGCCTTCTCGAAGTTGACGGTGAAGGCCATGTTGAACCCGAAGCCGTCGGCCATCGCCCAGCTTCCCTCGGCGCTGACGGTGGGGCCGCCTGGATATCCGAACAGCGCCACGACATGGTCCACCGCCCCGCTGACCTTGGAGTATCCGGACGCCATCACCGAATGCGGACGGCCAAAGCAATGCTGGATGAAATCCACGTCGTGGATGTGCAGATCCATCAGCGCTCCGCCGGACTCGCCGCCTTGGAGGAAGTGGCCGTGTCCCCACGCCGGTGCCGAGGCGACGCGGCGGAACCGGGCGTCCAGCACGCGGCCGTACACGCCGCTGATGACCCGCTCGCGGACCCAGGCGTATTCGGGCCAGAAGCGGATGCACATGGCCGGCATCAGGAAGACGCCGCGTCGCGCGGCAGCCTCGGCGGCATCGGCGATGCGTCGGGCATCGGCGGGAGTCCGGGCCATGGGCTTCTCCAGCAGCACGTGCTTGCCCGCGGCCAGCGCGGCGAGCGAGAGGTCCACGTGTGTCCGCGTCGGCGTGCAGATGTCCACGGCATGGATGTCGGGGTCGGCGAACAGGGCGGCGGGATCCCGGAAGGCCTTCACCTGGGTCATGTCGAGCCGGAGGGGTTCCTTGTCGCCGACGTTGCCGGCCACCTGGGAGAAATCGCCGTCGAGGTGGCGTCCGCTCGGATTGCACAACGCCGCGACACGGGCTCCGGAAATGCCCCGGTACGCCTTAAGGTGCTGCACCGTCATGAATCCGGTGCCGATGATGCCGATGTTCAACATGGGGTGAGTGTGGGCGGACGCGGTCGCCGAGGGAATCCGATTTGGGGTTCAGCCCGGACCGAGGACCCACCGGCAGATCCAGACCGCGGCCACGATGCCGACCGCATCCGCAACGAGTCCCGCGGCGAGGGCGTGGCGCACCCGCCGGATGCCCACCGCGCCGAAGTACACCGCGATGACATAGAACGTCGTCTCCGTGCTGCCGAACAAGGTGCCGCCCATGCGCGCGACGAGACTGTCCGGTCCCGACTGCCGGATCAGGTCCCCGAGGGCGGCCAGCGATCCGCTGCCGGAGAGCGGACGCATCAGCGCCAGCGGGAGGAGTTGGGACGGGATTCCCAGGGCGGACAGCGCCGGGGCCGTCCAGCGCTCCAACAGTTCCAGCACACCCGCGCCCCGAAGCATGCCGATCGCCACCAGCATGCCGACGAGGTAGGGAATGATCTTCACCGCCACGCCAAATCCCTCCTTGGCGCCCTCCACGAATTCCTCATACACGGCGACCCCGCGCACCGCGGCGTAGAGGGGGAATCCCGCGACGAGTCCCGGAATGGCCAGGGCCGACACGGCCTGGATGATCCGGACGCCCAGCGACGCCGCCGGATCCGCCGAGGGGTCGGTGACGAGGCGAAGGGCGAACCAGGCGAAGGCCGCGGCGAAGGCGATCAGGACGACGCGTCCCCGGATGGTCAGCGGTGCCGGCTCCGGAAACACCGGTGTCTCCGCATTCGGCGGTATCCCGGCGTCGCGGGAGGAAGTCGGCGCGGCCGGCGTCGGGAGGCTGCGGTTGACGGCGAAGAAGGGCAGGCGCTCCAAGGATTTGACCGCGATCAGTCCGGCCAGGGAGGAACACGTGGTGGCGAGCAGCGTGGTGCCGACGATGGCCGCGGGTTCCCGCGCACCGGCCGCGGCAAACAGGGCGATGGCGGACACCGGCAGCAACTGCACCGATCCCGTGTTGATCGCCAGGAACGTACACATGGCATTGGTTGCCGTGCCCGGAGTGCGGTTGAGGGTTTCAAGATCCCGCATGGCGCGCAGTCCCAGCGGCGTCGCGGCGTTGGTTAAACCCAGCATGTTGGCCGCGATGTTGAGCACCATGGAACCCAGGGCGGGATGGTCCGCCGGGACGTCGGGAAACAGTCGCCGCAACAGCGGACGCAGGGCCCGTGCGAGTCCGGCGACGAGGCCGGACCGCTCGGCAAGGCGCATCAGGCCGAGCCACAGCGTCATCACGCCAATCAGCCCGAGCGCCAGCGTCACCGCGGTCTCGGCGGAGCGGATGGCGCCGTCGGTGGTCTGCGGGAGCCGCCCGGTGAAGCCCCCGACCAGGACCGCCGCCAGCAGCAGCGTGAGCCAGAGACCGTTGAGCATGGCGGCGGGATTTCGGGACGCGACTCAGGAGCGGGCGGGGCTCGCGCCGAACTTCCCCGCAAACGCTGCGAAGCCCTCGGCCTGGCGTCGGAGCCGACCCACCAGCTCCGCATCCTTCAGGAGCCCGGCATCGTCCAGTTGATGGCCGATGCCCGGGATGAAGACCCGCTCGGGGTACAGGTGCGCATTGCGGTATCCAAAGATGGCCTGGAGTTGTTCCACCGGTCGGAGTGCGCCCCACATTCCGGCGGCGATGCCCGTGAAGCAGACGGGCTTTCGCTCAAAGCTCTCCGGGAACTTCAACAGGTCGATGAAGTACTTCAGCACGCCGGGGACGCCGCCATTGTATTCGGGCGTCACCACGTGCAGTCCGGTGGCAGACAACACGGCATCCGCGAAGGGGGCGAAGGACGCGGGCTTGGCCGCGTAGCTGGAGGGGAGAAACACCTCCTGCGGCAGGGTGGCCAGGTCGAGGATCTGGTGGGGAACCTTGAGTTCGCGATACAACCCGGCGATCTGGCCGGAGATCCGGCGGGTGTTGCTGTCGGGGCGGTTCGTGCCGGAGAGGATGACGATCATGACGGGGGCAGGGTGGGCAGGCCGATTCGTCCATGCAAGGCGGGTGCGGCCCCCGGTTTCAGAGAACCCGGTCGTAGATGCGGTAGGTTTTGTACCGGCGTCCGCCGAACAGTTCGATCATGCGCTGCACCGGTAGGTTGTCCTCCAGCGTCCAGGAGGCTTCGCATTCCACGAATCCCTCGCGCTGGCAGGCGGCGAGGGTGCCGGCCAGCATCGCGGACTCGACGCCGCGTCCCTGGAACTCGCGTCGAACACCCAGCGCCACCAGTCGCATGATCGGCGGGCGGCGCCATCCCAGGAGGTAGGGCAGGGCGCGGAACACTCCGAGGGAAAGCAGCTTTCCGCGGAGCGGCTGCAGGACGCTGTTGAAGTCGGGCAGGGCGAGGAGGAATCCGGCGGCCTCGCCATCGCGCTCGGCGATCCAGGCGAGACCGTCGATCAGGAGCGGCTTGAGGCGGACGACGAGAAAATCGATCTCGGCATCGCTCATCGGCACGGCGGCCCAGTTCTTTTCCCACGCCCGGTTGTACACCTGTTTGATCTTGGGGACGTCCTCCGTCAGCGACTTCAGGGTGATCTTGCGCAGGGTGATCTCCGGATTTCGCTTAGCGAACTTGTCCCGGAAATGGTTCAGCCGCTTTTCCGGAGCGGCCGCGACGTCGATGATGAAGGCGTAGAGATCCTTGGCCTTGGTGTACCCGGCGGATTCCACGAAGTCGGCGTAGTAGCGCGGGTTGTAGGCCATCATGAGCACGGGAGGACGCTCGAAGCCCTCCACCAACAGGCCGCATTCGTCGTTGATCGACGGGTTCATCGGCCCGCGGACCCGGTTGAAACCGCGGGTACGTCCCCACGCCGCCACCTCGTCGAAGAGTGCGGCCGAGGCGGCAGCATCCTGCTGGCACTCGTAGAAGCCGAAAAAGATCGTCCGCTCTCCGTGCTCCTCATTGTGGCTGCGGTCCGCGATGGCGGCGATGCGGCCGACGTCCTTCCCGTGGCGGGACGCCACCCAGAGCTGAACCTCGGCGTGCTGGTGGAACGGATTGGCGGGGCCGAGCACCTGGTGCAGTTCGGAGTCGAGCGTCGCGACCCAGTTGGGGTCATTGCCGTAGACGGTTTCGGCGACGCGGATGAAGCGGTTTCGGTCGGCCTTGGACCTGTAGTCCAAAGGCGTCAGGGTGATGTCCGCAGGTCGGGGATCCGGCATGGGTTCGGGGATCCTGCGGGCATTCGGGCTTTTGTTCCAGTTCCGTGACGACGCGGATGCGGCGGAGTTGCGGGGCGGGACGCCGGCGTTGCCCCCCGTTTGTAGTCCCGCCTTTCAGGCGGTTCAGGCATGAACGTAGGCCAGAAACGGAATTGTGGAGGTCCGGGTCACTGGCTCTTTAGGGATGTGGGCCGGGGCAGGAGGCACCCATCCAATGGTCCACCTTCACTTCAGGATCGCCCAGTCACCCCTTCTGCATTAAACTTGGCTCCGATGTCTCCCCGCCCCTCGTTCCTCTGTTGCACGGCGCTTCTGATGCCCATCCTGGCCACGGTTCTCCACGGAGCCGATCCGAATCCCCAATGGCAGGGCCGGACGTTTGTCCGGGTGCTGCAGCAGGGGGATCCGATCCCCGGCGCCACGGACGGATCCGTGTTCCTCAATCTCGATCACTTCACGCTGCGGGACCAGACCCTCCACCTCATTGCGGGCACCAGCACGCAGCGCAAGGGACTGTACCGCTGGCGGGACGGGCAGTTGACGGCGTTGGTGGACAACCGGACCCAGTCCCCGACCGGCAGCCCCTTCGATACGATTCACTTCACGACGGATGAAACGGCGGGCGCCCTGAACTTTGTCGGCGAGGTGTTCTTTGGGCGGCCCGGGTTTGTGTACGGACTTTTCGAATGGCGCGACGGGGTGATTACGAAACTCCTCGACACGGCGACCCCGGTGGACGGGAAGACGTTCCTGGGTTTTGGTTATCCGGTCCGGGTGGGGACGCAGGTGGTCTTCGGGTCCCAATACTTTGAGAATGGGGCGATGCGGTACGGCATTTTCCGATGGGACGGTACGACGCTCCACACGGTGATCCGGACGGGGGATGATCTGCCCGGGGCCCTGGGGGCATTTGCAGGACAACCGGACCGCTATCAGATCGCCTTCGATGGCACGGATGTCGCGTTTGTGGCCACGGATTCACCGCAGGGCCAGCCGCCGTCGGGGTTTTATCGCACCATTGGCGGGAACCTGGTGAAGCTGGTCGACGGCACGGAACGCCATGAGTCGGGCGCGACGTACGCCGAGTTGGGCATTCCCTTCATCAATATCGATCTCGAGGGGGACTACACCTTCCTCGGTCTGGGCCAGCCGGTGGCTGCGGCCGGAAATCGACGCTACTACGGCCCCGGGTTTCGCTACACTCCAAACGGGACGGATGTATCGACGGAGACGGTGCTGCCCATGGCGCCACTCGACGGGCAGCTGTGGACCGACATCTCGCAGGTCGATGGCCAGGGGGACGACGTGGCGTACCGCGTCAAACTCGCCGACGGGTACCTGGCCGTGTATGCCGCGGTGGGATCCGGGACGCCGCCGGCCGCGCCCGTGCTCCAGATGTTGACGTTGCCGGATGGAGGACTCCGCCTCCGCTTCGCCTCGGCAGCCGGGACGAAGTACACGGTGGAATCCCGCGCCTCCCTGACCGGAGCCGATTGGTCGTTTGTGACGGAACTCCAGGGCAACGGCGCCGATCTTGAGTATCAGCCGAATCCGGCGGAGGGCGGGTACTTCCGGGTGCGACTTTGACCGTGCGAGAACCGAGCCCACCGGTTCCCCGTTGCCAACGATGGAGAATCAACTCGGGCTTTTCCGTCGGCCGACACCACGAGGTCGCGGAGGGCGGCTGGGCGCTCGAGCTGCGGCGCTACGGGCACTGCAAACGGAAGAACCGTGCGGCTTCCTCCATCGGCACCACGGAATTGCCCGGGGCTTGGCCGGGAACATTTGTCCACGGACCGTCGAGAGTCGGGGCCTGTTGAAGCACGGCACCTCCTGTCCAGGCGATCAACAGTTGGTTCCCCACCCGGGATGCTGAAGTAATGACGCAGCCCACGGGGGCGTTGACCACAAGGCTGTAGTCCTCCACCTCGCCGCCCTGCACGGTTCCGCGTGGGGTGAGTCCGCCGTTGGTGCTGATTCGGACGCGGGCGAAGGTGAATCCAATGCGGGCGGTCGCGGGCACCTGGATGGTGAAGAAGTTGGTCCCATGGATGACCTCCGTCCGGGAGGCCACCTGTTCGCCCGCGTCGTCCCAATCGAAGTCCCCGTTCCAGTCCACCCAGGCATCGATCTTCGCCCTGCCGCCATTGGGGATCGTGGTGATCAGTCGGATGGTCGCGTCGGCGCCCGGGGCGAGCTGTCCCAAGAGCAGGACGCCGTCCTCGTCGTTTCCGTCGTCGGATTCCGGAACCGACGTGCCCGGCGTCACGTCATCGCCGAATGCGGAGGCATCCACGAACGGGAACGCCTCGCCATCGCGGAGGAATCCGAGGCGGGGACTGTCGGAGGTCAGGATGTGGGCCGCGCCGTCGTGGGAGGGAAGGGTGGGATACCCAGGGGACGCCTCGAAGTCCGGGGCATCGCCAAAATCGGGAGGAGCGGAGTAGACCTCCACCCGGTAGTCCTCCACCTCCCCGACCGAGCCGGCGCCGCGGGGGCCAAGGCCGCCATCGTGGCTGAAACGGAAACGGGCGCCGCTGGATCCGAGGGAGGCCGCGGTCGGAATTGTGAAGTGAAGCCGGTTGAGCCCCGGCTGGAGTGGATAGGAATCCCCCGGACTGGGATGCCGGTCCAGAAGGTCCGGCAGGTACTCGTTCAAGCCGCCGGGAGGGCGGTGGTCGAAGACCCCGTTCCGGTTCCAGTCGATCCAGGCGTCGAGCATTCCGGCGGCCGATGCCCGGACTTCCACGATCCCTTTGCGTCCGGGCACGAGAGGGTCAGGGAAAAAGACACCCTCCTCGTCCGCATCCTGATTGGAGAGGGTTCCGGGCAATCCGTCCGCCTGGGGCGCCACCGAGAACCCGAGATGGAATCCGGGCACGGCGATGTGACTGGGACCCTGGGCGGCGCGGGTGGTTCCGTAGGAATTGGGCGCGTCCCCGTAGTCGAGTTGCCCCGGGGAAAGGATTTCGAAGAGACCCCACCCCCCGGGAGGAGGCGATTCGGGATTCTGGGGAAACCCGGAAACGACGACGGGAATCTGGAAATAGCCCGGTCGGCTCAGGGCCTTGTAGGAAAGGCCCAGGTTGAGGGAGGCGCCTGCACTCAGGGGCTTTTTGAGAAGGACGTGGAGTCCGGAGGATTCCCGCACGGCGTCGAAATCGACGGACGCGGAGGGAAGCCATTCCACCGACGGGGAATCAGGAAGTCGGATTCGGACGCCGGTCGCGGGATTCAGCCCCATGTTCTCCAGTCCGAAGTGGAGGAGTCCATTTCCTCCCGTCGAAGCCGAGCTGAGCTCTCCGGGGTGGAACCTCAGGGTGGTGGCGGCACTGCCCAGGCTCATGCCGGGGAACTGGGCGGTATCGGTGTTGTTGGCGGGCGTTCGTTCCTTCCGATCCGTGGGGGCAATGCTGGCCTCGATGCCGATTCCGGGTGCCAGGGTGATCGCCACCGCTTCGTAGACGGTTTCACCGGGGGCGATGCGTCCGGTGAAGTCAATTTCCCCGGCATCGAGTCCAAGGACATTCAGGTCTCTCAGGGAGGGTATGGACGGTGGAATCCATTGGAACCGGGGCAGGGGTTCCATGGCCGAGGCCCCCGGGGCCCGGACCCGTGCGAGGTAGGAGGCGGTCTCGGGGCCGAGATTGCGGAGTCGGACCTCCAGCCAGTACCGGGAGGTTCCGGGAGGGGATCCGGAACCGAAGGATGCCCCGGGAACCAGTTCAACCTCGAGATCGGTCTCGCCGTCCTGCGCGAATCCGAACGAAGTGCCTGCGGGTCGTCCGGTGAACACGGCTCCGATCGTCCTGCGGTTGGATTCCGCGAACAGGGGGCCGCGGAGCGGGACGGCCCACTGGGTGGTCCCGCCCTCCAGAAAGAAGTTGGCGGCAAGATCCAGTCGCTGGCGGAGTGCGTCGCTGGAATAGACACTCAGCAGATCGAACGGCTGCGCGGAAAAGCCGGAGAGGACGATTCCCTCGTCGTTCCGATCCACGCGGGGCGCCGCCGGAGCGGCAACGGCGGGGGAATGCAGCAGGGGCACGCCGTGCGCACCAAAGCGATTCAGTTGCGCGTCGAATACACTGCGGCTGGCGATGACCAGCGGTGAACCGGGACCGATGCCGAAATGATTCGGCACCTGGAAGTCCCCCAGTCGGTACCCGAGGGACAGGTCCCCGGCGCGAAGTCCGAAGTCGGAATTGTCCCCGAGGAGGTTGCCGTTGATCTGGGTGCCGAATCCCTGGCCCCAGACCTCCACGCCGCGGCCATTGAAGGAAAGACGATTGTTCCTCAATCCCGTGGACTGGACGCCGTCAAGCCACACAGCAACGCGATTGGCGTTTCTCCAGTCTCCGAATGTCCCGCCACCGAAGGTATTGCCCTCAATGCGGCATTCCCGGGAATTCTTCAGGAGAAGGGCCACGCCGCAGCCGGCGATGACGTTTTCGCCGAACAGGGAGGCCGAAGGATCCCGGATCACCTCAATGCGGCGGACATCCTCCAGGGAGATTCCCGCGTTGATCTCCCCGCCGTATCGAAGGCCGTCCGGGCCCACGCCGATCCGGTTTCCCAGGAGCCGAAGATCTCCAACCTGCGACGCCCGGACGCCCGCGGTCTCCGTATTCGCGATGATGTTGTCGAGGATCCGGGTCTCGGGGAGCTTACCCAGTTGGGAGGGTTTGAGAGTCTCGACCCGGATGCCGACGCCAAGATTCCGATCGTCGCCCGCCCCGGCCCTGCGGAGGGAGGTGCGTGCGGCGGATGCCACGGAAGGCGACCCGAGGACCGGAATGCCCGGATCCGGGTCGCCGTCGTACCCGAACCAGTTCCGCTCAATGGTCGATCCCGGTGCGTCACGCAACACGATCCCCGCGCCGCCAAAGCCGGTGAAGATCAGTCCCTGCACCCGATGGCCCGCGCCCGTCAGCACGAGACCAACCGCACCAGGATCCAGCCCACTCCCGTCCAACCCGACCTGAAGGACCAGATCCCGACCGGCGGGTCCTCCGACGGCTCCGGGTTGCGTGAAGCCATCCACAATGACGGGCTGCGTGAGATGCGGAAGCGGGGTCTGAAGCTCGATCCGGTGGGGGCCGGCGCCGGGGACGTTGAAGGAGATGGTCCCGGGGCCGGTGGCGAATGTGTCCTCGGATTCCAGGAGCGCGGCTCGCAGGGACCCGGGTCCCGAATCATCGCTCCGGGTCACGGAGAGACGGGGCGGCGGAATCTCGGTGGTCGTCAGTGCGCCGGTTCCGGTTTCCGAAGTGTTGCCGTTGGCATCCGTGGCCGTGGCGAGGATCCGTCCCCGCCGGGCTTTTTGAGGCAGCAGAATGTTGAAGGCCGCATTCCCCGAAGCATCGGTGTTCACCGGCGCACTGCCCAGGTACCGCTCCAGCAGGAGCGGTCCGCCGACCACGGAGGCGGGAGTGGAGTAGAAGTCGAGGACGAACGATGCAGAGGGGCGGCTGTTGATCGTGCCGGTGATCCGGGTGCCCCCGGGGGTGACGGTGGCGCCCGTGATCGACGGGGCATTCTGGAGCCCGTTCGGCCCCTCGTCCCCGTCGCCGGGATCGTTGTCAAACGACGGCAGATTGGGAATCGGGAGGCCTCCCGACAGGGCGCGGTTTCCACGAACCGTGTGGCCGCGTCCGCCGATGATGTCCACCGGATTGGGACTGTTGATGACGTTGGCCTCCCCGGGGAGCGAACCTCCAATCAGCGAGGGTCCGGTGCCGGCCAATTGGATCCCGATGGGGAATGCCGGAGCCCCCAGGAGTCCGTCGGCATCCACCCCCAGGAAATTCCCCTGCACCTGCAGCGGCCCGCCCGAGCCAAACTCCGCAAGAATGTGACCGGACGCATTGTCGAGGAAACGGTTTCGCTGGGCGGGTTGGGGGCCGCCAATCCGGTGTCCGAAGCCTCCCGTGATCCGGATTCCGACCGAGCGGTTGCTTTCGACCAGGCATCCTTCCACCTGGTTGGAGTTCCCCGTGAGCACGAGAGCGGCGGCGTCGAATTGCGACAGCACCAGGCCCCGCACGAGGTTGCCCGGACTGGCGAGCACAAGGCCGGGTTGTCCAAAATCCAGGCCTGAACCCACCAGATGAATGGCGCGTTGCGCGGTGTCACGCTCCGGATCCGTGTTCGGCGTGGCGCCCGGTTGGGTGAACCCGTCCAGGGTGACCGGTTCGACGGTCACCGGCAGCGGTCGCCGCGGCGTGATGCGGAAGGGGCCGGCACCGGGAATCTGGAATCGAATCCGCGTGTTCTCCGATCCGAGGACCCCGTCGGCAAGGGTGAGCGCCTCGCGCAGGGAACCGGGTCCCTCGTCGGCGTCCGTGGTCACCGTGAAACTTCCCGGCGGACGGGTGCTGGTGGCGCGAACCGCGGGACTGAACTCGGAGGTGTCCCCCGAGGCGTCGGTGGCGGTGGCCGAGATCCAGCGTCCGGATGCCACCGCTCCGAGGATGGCGTCGAACACAATGCGCCCCGCGGCGTCCGCGGTGTTGGTGATCGATCCCAGATATTGCGCGCCTTCACCGAATCCGGACGAATCCGGCGCCGGGCTGGCGTAGAAGTCCATCCGATAGACGGCCTGGGCGGCACCGATGAGGACGCCGCGAACGCGGACGGTGTCGGCGTTCAAGGTGGCGTCCGTGAGTTCCGGGTAGTTGGTCGGATCCGTGGTGTCGCCGGGTTCATTGGGAGTGGGCCCCCGGAGGCCGCGGTCGATTCCGAGGAGGGAATTGTCGTGGATCCGGTTCCCGCGGATGAAGACCGTTGCGTCCGGATTCAGGACGGCGATGCCACTGTCCCCATTGTGGGCGATGTGATTGGCCTCGGCCTGGGTCGGGCCGCCAATGCGCAGCGCCGTGGTCGCACTGACCGCGATGCCGGCGTTGCCATTCCCCAGGTCCCGCGTTCCGGTGACATCGGTGCCGATGGCATTGCCGGTGATGACGTTGTTCCCGTCGCGGCTGCCCACGATGGACACGCCCAGGAACAGGTTCTCCGAGATGACGTTGGCGTCCACCCGCGCATTGACGACGTCCGACAACTCCACCCCGGTCGAGTTCCCGAGGGCGTTGGTCCCCGTGACATCCACGCCAATGTGGTTGTTGGCGATGAGCAGGGTGCTGATCTGGGTGGCGCGGATTCCCGGGGAATGGCCGGTGATGACATTGCGCGCCGAGGTGACCACGCCGCCGAGGGTGACGTCCCCGCCGAGGGTGATCTCGATGCCAGGACCTGCCGCCGATCTTTGGATGCGCCCCGACGGGTCGGTTCCGATGAAGTTTCCGGAAACCACCACCCCGGGGGCGAGGATCCGGATGGCGCCGTCGCGATTTCCAGACACCACGTTCCGATCCCCGGGAGCGGTGCCCCCCACCTTCTGGTCGCGGCCCTGGTCCAGAAGGAGTCCCAGGAAGTTCTGACGGTCGGTACCATCCGGCGCCAGTCCGATCCAGCACCCGGTCATGGCATTGTTGGTGCCGCGCAGGATGATCCCGGGCGCGAATCCCGAAACCGCCAGTCCCCGGATCACCGAGCCGGAATCCGAGACCACCAGCCCGGCGCCGACCGGAGCGGAAGGTGAGTTGAGGTGGATGCGCAGGACCGCGTCATTGCCATCGGGAAGCGTGTTGGGGCGGGCACCCGGCTGGGTGTAGCCATCGAGAAGAACCGCGGCGGTGATTCCCGGAAGTGCGGTGATCGGCTGGATCACCTTCACCCCGTCCCCGGGGATGTTGAATTCGATCCGGTTTCCGGAGGTGGGATTGGCATTGTTGTCCAGGATCGCCTGACGGAGGGACCCGGGCCCGGAGTCCTGGGTGTGGGTGACGACGAAGGTTCGTCCGGCGAGAGTGGAGCCGGCCTGGAACACCTTTGAGAACTCGGAGGAATTTCCATCGGTATCGGTGGCCGTGGCGGTGAGGAGATTGCCGATCGGCGCGACCGGGAAGGTCACGTTGAACGAGGCGTCACCGTTCGCGTCGGTGGTGACCGTCCGGCTTCCGAGATATTGGCTGCCTTCCCCGTGTTCCGAGGGGTCCGCCAACCGGTTGGCGTAGAAATCGAGCTGGTAGGTCCTGCCCGGCAGGGAATCCAGGTCGCCGGCGATGGTCACGGACCCGTCGTCCACCCGGGCGGACGTGATCACCGGAAAGTTCTGTCGCTGGTTGGGGCCGGTGTCCACGTCCCCGACGTCGTTGAAGTCCACAATTCCGAAGCCGCCCACATCGAACCCGAGGGAACCATTCTCGCGGATCGCGTTGCCCCGGACGGCGAGGCCGACGGAACGGGGGTCCCCGCTCAGCGAGATTCCGGCCCCCGAATTGAAGGCGATCCGGTTTCCGGCGCCGGGTTCGACGCCCCCGATCCGGCTTCCGGGACTGACACTGACGTTGATTCCGTCACCGCCGTTGGGCAGGGGCTGCTCTCCGGTGGCATCCGTGCCGATGCGATTCCCCAGAACCAGGGTCCGATCCGCGCCCGACAGGACGATGCCGCTTCCGGTGTTTCCCGAGATCAGGTTTCCGTCCCCAGGCCCCGTGCCGCCGACGCGATTGTCCGGGGCGTCGATGCCGCTGATCGCGACGCCGGTCCGGTTCGGCCGTGCGAGGGTGCCGGTGGGATCGGTGCCGATAAGGTTGCCCAGCACCACGTTGTTGGATCCACCGCCGCCCGCGATGAAAATGCCGTTCCCGAAGGGGTGTCCCCCGATGACGTTGCGTGCGGCTGGAGTGGATCCCCCGATGCGGTTTCCGGGACTGCCCCCGGTCCCGAAAAGTGTGTTGGCCAGGGTGATTCCGGAGTTGCCCGAGTCGCGGATCTTGGCCGTCCCGTCCGGCAGCAGGCCGATCCAGCAGCCCTCCACCACATTGCTGCCTCCGCCCAGCAGCAGGTTGTCCCGGACGAAGGACACCACGGCCAGACCCCGGAGCGTGTTTCCGGGCACCAGCAGGCGCAACCCGTGGTCCACGGGACGGTCCGTGCCATCGAGCACGATCTTCAGTACGGCGTCGCTTCCCACGGCGAGCGTATTGGGCTTGGCTCCAGGCTGCGTGTAGCCATCCACGATCACCGACTCCGTCACCGGGATGGGAAGCGCCGTCGCCGGGGTGATGGAGTGCGGGCCATTACCGGGGATGTTGAATCGAAGCGTGTGGGCCCCGCCCGCCGGGAATTCATCCGCGTCCAGCAGCGCCTGTCGCAGCGAGCCCGGACCGGAGTCCGCGACGGTCGTGATGGTGAACGTCCGGGGCGCGAGCGTGCTGCCGGCCACATGGCTGGCGGAGAATTCCGAGGTGTTGCCGAATCGGTCCGTGGCCGTGGCGGTCAGGAATCGGGATCGCGCCTCGGCGGGCAGCGTGATGTCGAAGGTCGCATTCCCCGAGGCGTCGGTCGTGATCTCGGCGGCCCCCAGGTACTGGTCCCCCTCGCCATTTCCGGAGACGTCCGGGGCGGGGCTGGAATAGAAATCGAGCGTGAACTGGGAGGAGGGCGCGCTGTTGAGGCGCCCGGAGATCCGGGTGGCTCCCGGCTGAATGGTTCCCCCGAGAAGGACCGGAAAATTCTGCAATTGGTTGGGTCCGGTGTCGGCATCCCCCTCATCGTTGGCGTTCCGGTTGTTGTTGCCCAGATCGATGCCCAGGGCCTCGTTGGCCTGGATGCTGTTTCCGCGAACGGCGTTGTTGGTTCCGCCCTGCACACCGATGCCGCGTTGTCCGTTGAACCGAATTCGGTTTCCCTCCCCGGCCGCCGCACCGCCTACTCGGTTGCCGCTGCCGGCCACTTGGACCCCGTTGAAGTTGTTGCGAAGCGCACTGCCCGTCGCCGTGCTGCCGATGAAGTTGCCGAGGATCACGTTGTTCGAGGAACCGGCATTGGCGAGTTCAATGCCATGCTGGTCGTTGCCGGCGATGACATTGCCGGCGCCCGCGAGGGCTCCCCCCAGCGCGTTGCCCGGAGCGTTGTCCAGCCGGATTCCCTGGAGGGAGTTTCCCCGGTCCGAGATCCCATCCAGTCCCACCCCGATCCAGTTGCCCTCGATCCGGACCTCCGTGGCACCCGCCCCGGACAGTTCAATGCCGCTGCGGTTATTGCCCGAGATCACGTTCCTGGCGGACGGGACGGTCCCGCCGATCCGATGTCCGGACGAACCGCTGACGAGAACGCCGCTGCCGTTTTGTCCCGCGTCGGTCCCGTCCGGTGCGAGCCCGAGGACGTTGCCTTCAATCACGGCCCCCGCACTGGTGGGGGAAAGCTCGATGCCGTCGCCGCGAAAGCGCTCGATGCCGAGTCCGCGCACCGTCACCCCCGGGGTCGCCACCTGCAGTCCATCGGTGTTGATGGGGGCGGTGGCGCCGTCGAGGTGGACCTGAAGGACGCCGTTGAATCCGTCCGCAAGGGTGTTGGGCGAGGCACCCGGTTGGGTGAATCCATCCAAGGTGACCGGGGACCCAATGGCCGGGAGTGCCGTGGCGACGGAGATCACGTGCGGTCCGGCGCCGGGCAGTGCAAACGTGATGCGGTCACCGAGATTCAACGCGGCGTTGGCGTCGAGGATCGCCTGCCGCAGGGAACCCGGGCCGGAGTCCGCGGTCGTGGTGACAACGAAGATGTTTGGCGGCAGGGAAGTGAGGGCTCGGAGTGACGGGGAGAACTCGGACGTGTTGCCGAACGGATCGGTGGCGGTCGCGGTGAGGAACCGGAGCGAGGTGGCCGCCGGGAGTTCGCGGGTAAAACGGACGAATCCGGTGGCATCGGTGGTGACGTCGAAGGTCCCGAGGAACCGTTCCCCCTCGCCATTGCCCGAAGCGTCCGGCGCGGTGCTCGCGAAGACATCGAGGGCGAGGGTTGTGTTCGCAGCGCCGCGGAACTCGCCCTCGATCTCCACGGCGGTTTCCCTGAGGACCCCCCGCCTCAGGATGGGGAAGTTTTGAAGCTGGTTGGCGCCGGTGTCGGCATCGGTGGCATCATTGGCCTGGATTCCGTTGCTGCCCAGGTCCAGGCCCAGCCCGACGTTGCCAAAATGCGCGTTCCCCCGGACCGCGTTGTTGGTGCCCCCGCTGACGAAGACACCGTCGGCCCCGTTGAACGCGATCACGTTGCCCTCCCCGGGCCCGGTTCCGCCCAAGCGGTTGAATCGCGCCCCGTTGGCAATCTCAATGCCCGCACCCTGGTTGGGGATGCCGCCCACCCCGGAATCGTCAATACCGATGCGATTCCCAAACACCACCACATTGGTGGTGACGGCACCGTCCAGTCGCACGCCGGCCCCGCCGTTGCCCGCAACGCCATTGCCAGTTCCCGGGCCACCAATGGTCGTGTCGGGGGAGTTGGCCACGGAAATGCCGTCCAGATTGTTGCCCAGGTCGGTCAGTCCCGCGGAGTTCAATCCGATCCGATTGTTGCGGATGACCGTGCCACGTGCGCCGGTTCCTTCGACGCGGATGCCGTGTCCGTTGTTGCCGGAGATGACGTTGCCCGTGGCGGGCGTGGATCCACCGATGGCCGTCTCGACCGCCCGGTCGATCAGAATTCCGTGATCGTTGTTCCCCAGGTCCACCTGACCCGTTTCGTCGAGGCCCAGGATGTTGCCGAAGATCCCGGTGCCCACGCTGTTGGTTCCGTTGATGCGGATTCCGTGATCGTCATTGCCGGAGATGACATTGCGCAGGGCGGCGGTGGGGCCGCCAATGCGGTTTCCGGGACTGTCCACGATCAGGATCCCATTGTTGAGATTCCCGAGGTCGGTGGTGCCCTCGACGCCGGTGCCGATGTAGCATCCCTCGACGGCGTTGGAACGCCCGCCGTTGATCTCGATGCCATTCGCCCGCCATCGGTTCAGCACGAGACCCCGGATGATGGAATTGGAGGTGCTGAGCCGCAGCCCGCTGCTGATGCCCCCGGCGGACACCCCGGCGAGTTCCACCAGGGGTTTCCCCGAATACCCTGGCTGGGTGGTGCCGTCGAGGGTCGCGCTGTTGGTGATCACGGGCAGCGCGCTCAGGGGGCGGATGCTGCGGGTGCCTTCCGGCAGATTGAAGACGATGACGTGGGGTCCGGGGCTGCCGTTGACGTTGGTGATGGCGGCCCGCAGGGAGCCGGGACCCGCGTCGTTGGTGATGCTGACGGTGAAGGTGGCGGCGTTCAGGGCCGCGCATGCCATGGTTCCAGCCGCGAGGAGAGGAAGGCGAAGAAGAATCATAGGGCGGTGGAAAAGGGGAGGACGCTGGTGGAACGGTATGAATGAATCGAATCTTGCAGAATCTTGCAACGCGTAGGTTGAGGCCGAGGCGGGTGCATCGCGAGGGGGCGAATTCGAACCGCAACGGCCGCCATTCCGTTTGGAAACGGCGGGCGAAAGACATGGCCTGGGGCGGGACGGCCCGGGCTGGATCGATTCAATGCGTGGGTTGGACGACTATTCCCGGAAGCCCGAGGATCCATCCTTCGATTGCGGCGATGGATCGTTCCGTCGCGTCCAGTTTGGGATGAAATGCCGTGGCGAGAGTCCCGGCGAGATCCTGTTCCCGGAACCAGCGGGCGATCGTGTAGGCGTCGTGTTGGTGGGAATTTCGATGCTGCGCCGGATACTCATGGCTCCACAGCGCAGGATAGGACTCCGCCAGCACCGAACGTCCCGGGCCCGGCTGCCATCCGTCGAAGGGCCAGCAATGGAGTTGGGACGCGAGTTCCCGTTGGAGGAAGCGCAGCCAGGGAAGTCCGGCGTGCGTGGACTTGGCGACGCTGCCGGGGACATCGAAATGGAACACGGATTTCGCGCCGCAGCGCTCCTCCGTCCGGCGCCGCCACCGGGCGTTGCCGGAACGAGCTCCTCCGTTTCCCACGGTTCCTTCCTGCACCTGATCCACGGAGACCTCGTCGCGATCGGTGGGCCAGTGGTGGTGAAAATCGTCGAGGAACTCCGGCTACGCGGTGGGGATCCGATGGGTCTCGAAGTAGCGGAGCGGAAACGAGAATCCGTGGTCCACTCCGACCAGCGTGGGAGGACCCTCGCGGAGTGTGGCGGCCAGCCAATGGGCGAGGCCTTTCCGGGTCCAGAGGGATCGCGTCCCGGATGGCGGCAGGACCTCCCGCGGTCCGTGATCCCGGGTGGCGACAGACACCCGGAGGCCGGGAAGCCCCTGGGTGGGAGTTCCGGCCCCGGAGTAGTCGATGCCCACGTACCGATGGAATCCGGTCACGGTTCCGAGGGTGGTGCCGTTCCGCCCGGGCAATCAATGGAAGGATCCTTCGCTCGGGAGGACACCGAAGCCGGGCATTCGCCCGGGGCGGGGGTGGGGGCTGAGCCACGGCCGGGGATCGGAGACCGCGCAGGTGCATCGGTGTGTGCCAAGAATTCCCGGGACTTCCGGCTCGCCAATCGGTCTGGTCCATGGTTCAACCGCGGTGTCGGTTTGGGCACCGGTAGCTCAATTGGATAGAGCTTCTGACTTCGGATCAGAAGGTTGCAGGTTCGAGTCCTGCCCGGTGCACCATTCTAAAGTTCAATCATTCCTTCACCGCTTCACGCATTGGTCGGGTGCTGACCGGTGGGAGTTCCCGCGTGGTTTCTCGAAGCTGCTCCACCTCTTCTTCCCCCAGGACACAGAGTTCCAGATCCGGGGGAACTCCCGCCGCCCGCGCGGCGGTCACCGTTATCTGCCGGAGGGGCCGGTTCATCATCGCGTCCGGGTCAGGCTGCCAGTGGATCGCGGAGCATGGGTGCAGGTCGTAAACGAACGGCTGGTCGCCAGATTTTGCATCACGGGCGTATGAGCATCGTTGCCTCAAGCCCGGTCTCGGGAAAACCTTCCCCCCATGAAGAACCAATTCACGGCCTACGTGCAGCGTGAGGGCGAGTGGTTCATCGCCACGTCGCCTGAGGTGCCCGAAGCCAATGGCCAAGGCCACTCCAAGGACGAATGCCTGCGCAGCCTGGCCTCCGCCATCGAGCTCGTGTTTGAGGAGCGGCGTGCGTCAGCCCGAAACGAATGAAAGTCGGATGCCGAGGAGGCTCTGGAGTCGCGGTCGGATGAAACGTCGAGAGCGGATCTGACACCTTGAGGCTCACGGCTGCCGGCTGAAACGAGAGGGTAGGGAGCCTTCGCTCTTTCAGAACCCAGGCACAGGCGAAATGCAGGCAATTCCGCGCCACACCGAAGTTCCCGACATTCTTTGCCGGAAGATCTGCCGCCGGCTGTCGGTGCCGGATCTCAAGCGAAGTTAGCCCACCCGATTCGGGCAGTGCCCGAGTTCAAACCGCAGGCCGAGCCTTTGTCGGATGCGGCCTATTCCACCGAAGATACGGTGGCTGGCTGGTCGATCCAAGCACAGCGAACGACAGCCGGATGATGTCCTGTTCATCACCCCTGCCGGTCTTTTGGTAAGCGGTGGTGTAGGTCGTACACGAAAGACGGCCCCAGTGCCGGCGGCCTCCCCGCTTGCCTGCGGTCGTTCCACCCGATAGCGTTTAATTCGCTGCTTAAAACATGCTTACCTGTTGCCGCCATGATCAAGCTCGATGACATCCATTCGCTGACCGAGTTCCAACGGGACGCAAAAACTCACGTCAGGCGCCTCAAGAAAACCGGTCGCCCGGCCGTGCTGACCATCAATGGAAAGGCGGCCCTGGTGGTTCAGGATGCTTCCGCCTATCAATCGATTCTCGACAGGATTGACCGTGCAGAGGCGATTGCTGGGATTCAAAAGGGCCTCGATTCGGCGAACCGTGGGGAAGGAGAAACGGCCGGTGACGTCTTCGCCCGTCTCCGGAAGAAGCACAAGATTGCTGCGGAATGACCCCGTTCCGCGTCATCATCCAACCATCGGCGTCCGCTGAGATGGAGGCGGCTTTCCTTTGGATTGCCGAGCACAGTCCAGAGGCAGCCGTGAAATGGTTCAACGGGCTTCAAATTGCCATTCGGGGACTCGAGACATTCCCGCAGCGGTGTCCGCTCGCCCCGGAGAACGACGCCTTCCAGGAAGAGATTCGGCAGCTTGTCTACGGGCGACGTACTGGCCGATACCGGATCTTTTTCGCCATCCGATCGTCCCCAAGAATCGGTGTCGCCAGGTTGGCCTATCCAGGTTCCCTTGGAGGAATCGGCAGTTGGCCTTCCGTCTCAATGGGTGGCATTTTGAAATCATGCAAACGGTGACCTTGCCTGAAGCACAGCGCCGGTTGACGGAACTGGTGCGTGACCTTGCCATCCAGGGTGATCTGGTCATTACCGATGCGGACAAGCCCGTTGCAAAGCTCTCCTTCCTGTCTTCCCGCCCGTCGCTCAAGGATCTCCAGCCCAAGTCCGTTGGAGCCATTCTCCGCCCCTATCCCTCGGCCAACGACGATTTCTTGGGTGAGATGCTCGACGCACGGCCATGATCGGCGTCGATACCACCTTATTGGTTCAACCGGAGTTGGTCGGGTTGCCTCTGGTCAGCGGGTGTTCGCGCCGTGCTCACGTCGAATCCTGAGGACTTTCAGGCATTCGGGTTTCAGATCCTCGTGCCGTCGTGAATGGGCGGCTCTGGCTCGCGCGACAGATTCGGAGTTCTGACTTCAACCGCGGTCTGTACCGAAGCTTGTTTTCGGTGCGCTTCCGACACCCGCACCCCAATGGACCTTCCGGGGGCAGATTCGTCGTGACCGGAATGGATCGGTTCGATTCGCTTGGTGCGCCCGTCGTTGAGAACCCAATCCCGACGGGGACAGGGCAGGTATCGGTGGATCTGGCGGTGGCGGGTGGCAGTGGGAATTCGCGAAGCCAGCCGGCGGTCCTGCGACTGCGACGTCCGAAGGCCTCCGTGTCGTGTCCGCTTGCCCCTGATCACGGCCTTTCGCGCTCCGCGCGCCCTTGGGTCGGACCGTTGGCCTCAGGGGTTGAGGAGCATTTCATAAATGCCCGTTTCGCCCACCTTCCCCTTCACCCGGGTGCGGCCGATGTAGCGGAAGTCGGATCTCTGGTCGTCGCCGAGCTGCTGAAAGAAGACCTCGCTCGCGATGATGGGCACCTGCTTTTCGACGGTCAGACTTTCGAGCCGGCTGGCCAGATTGACCGCATCCGCGATGACCGTCGCATTCATCCGGCCGGCATTCCCGATCGTTCCCAGCCGAACGGTCCCATAGTGGAGTCCAATGCCAATGGCGATGGGTGGATAAAGGTTCCTGTTCTCCTCATTGAAGCTCCGGAGAGCCGTCATCATGGCCCGCGCCGCCTGGGCGGCGTTGGCGGGATTCCCGGGGAAGATCGCCATGATGGCGTCCCCGATGTATTTGTCGATGATCCCACCGGCGGCGGTGATCGGCGGGACCAGCCGCGCCAGGAACGCGTTCACAAATTCGAAATTCTGCCGGGGTGTCATCCCCTCCGAAAGGGTCGTGAACGACCGGATGTCTGAAAACAGCACGGTGACCCTGGCATCCACGGCGTCGCCCAGTTGAACCTCCGCAATGCTCTCCCGGCCCAGTTGGCGGAGAAGCGCGGTGGGAACGAACTTTTCCGAGGACTGGTGGAGGCGGCGGATGTGGTCGGCAAGGCCGAAGGAATAGAGGGCCGCCATCAGGACGGCGCCGACGTGGGTGCCGTATTCGGTGAGAATGTTCGGCGGAAGCAGGCCGAAGAACTGGGCCAGGACCAGTTGTGCGGGCAGGAGGTATGCCGCAATGGCCATCGTGAAGTAGCGGGCCGGGGCAAAACCCTGGCGCCAGCGAATCATCGAGAGTGCGAGGACCAGGAGTGTGATCGGGACAATCAACGCGAATCCAACCGCCGTCGGCCAGGGAAAGACGCCTGCAAGGACGGCTGCCGTGACCGACAGCGCGCACAGGATGACCAGCGCGCGATCGGCCCGCGGAAGATGCCGCTTCGTGGTCAGGAATGTTCGGGTCAGTCCGGTCATGCCGACCGCCACGCATCCGAGGGAAATGGCGAAGGGAACGGTGTT
>JAEUHD010000030.1 GCA_016793645.1 Verrucomicrobiales bacterium | reverse complement strand
CTCATTGGAGTTGAGATAGACCTGTCCCGCCTCGCACATCAGCTGCCGCAGCAGGTTGGGCAGTTGCGACAGCCACTCGATGCGACGAATCCCGGTCCGCTCGCGGGCTTCGTCGCGGGTGAGTTTGTGACCTTCCCAGATGGCGATGAGGTCGCTCGTTTCGCGCAGGAACAGGATCTCCCGCTGCCGCTCATCGGCGGCGTCGGGAAACAGCAGCAGCACGGACTCCTCCTGTTCGACCCCGGTCAGGTAGAACAGGTCCGAGTTCGGGACGATCCGCAGCGTGCCGTCCGCGTTGGTCGGGAAAATGTCGTTGGTGTTGACGATCGCCAGCGAGTGCGGCGGCAGCAGCTGAGCGAGGCGGCGGCGGTTGGAGACGAACAGACCGGGATCAATCGGGGCGTGACGCATTCCACCGGCATCCTTCCGGCATCGGCCACCCCGGGCAATCCCGTTCCGTCCCACCTCGCGCCGGCAGCCCGACCGACGAATCCGCCCAAGAAACCCGTTGCTCCGGAGTGCCCAGCAGGCACAGTGGCGCCGACGGGACGTAGCTCAGCCTGGTAGAGCACTTGGTTTGGGACCAAGACGTCGCAGGTTCAAATCCTGTCGTCCCGACCATTCAACCCGCAACATCAACGAGGCTCACGATTCCCAAACCGAAGGGAGTTCCTTTGCCATGGCAAGCCCGTGCATTCCCACCAAACAGTCCGGTCGAGGGCGGCCCTCTTCCTCGGCACGGTGAAATCGCACCGAAGAATGATTCCTCCATGTCCTCCTTCTGGTCTGCGCCCAGCCCACCAGACGTCCTGGTGGTTCGGTTCAATTCTACGGTTCCAGCGATCCTCGTTCGGTGCCTCGCATCGTTCCTCGGTCTTGCACTCAGTTGCCCACTGTTTCTTCAAGCGCTCGAGCCCCAGACCCTGACGTGGCATTCTCCCACGAATCCGATTCTGCGGTTAAATATCCCCTACGAGCTGCAAGTCACCGCCAGCAGCGGACTTCCCATCAGTTATCGAATCCTGGACGGCCCGGCCAGCATTCAGGAAGACCGGCTGGTCATCACGTCCGTGGCTCCTGTGACTGTCGTAGCCGACCAGGTCGGCAACGAGACGTACCGGCCCAGATCCATTACCAATCGCTTCAACACGAACTCGGTGACCCGCCTCAACCCGCTGGGCCGAGTATCGCACGCTGCGAGTGCGAATCGCGTGAGGATCCAGGGGGGGCTGGCCTTTGTGGGGGAGGGATCCAATGGATTGCAAATTTTTGACGTTTCCCAACCGGAAGCCCCCGTGCGGGTTGGCGGAATCGTCACCGGAGGCATCGTGGCCGGACTCCAGGTACGAGGCAACTATGCCTACCTGGCTGAGAATGATGACGGGCTCCGAGTTGTAGACATCAGCAATCCCGCTCAGCCGTTCCTATTGGGGATCTGTGACACTCCCGGCTCCGCTCAGGATCTGGACGTCGTGGACGCCGTCGCTTACGTGGCAGACTCATCAGGGGGCCTGCAGATCATAGACGTTCGGGATCCGGCAAATCCCACGAGAGTTGGAGAGTACGTCCCCTCCGGTGCTGTGCTCGGAGTCTGCGTGGCAAACTCCGTGGCCTACATCTCTGATTCAAGAACGGGACTGCATATTCTCGACGTCAGTGTACCAACGGCTCCGACTCCAATCTCCACATTCGGAGGAGGGCCAGCGAGAGCGGTTGCCTTGGATCCCACGGGACGGCTGGCCCTGATTTGCGGAAATGACGGATTCCGTCTGCTGAACGTCTCCGTTCCAAGCGCGCCCGTTCTGTTGGGGGGTGGCACGGGGCTGGCGGCTTTGCGAGGACGGGTGTTCAACGGACTCGTGCACGTGATCACAGGCAATCGACTGAGGGTCTACTCCATCGAAAACGGGACCCTTGTGTCCCAGCTAAGTCAACCAGTGACCGAGGGCACGCCCCTGGACGTCGCGCTGTCCGGAACATCAGCCTTTGTGGCCAGCGGATCGGGAGGATTGGAGGTCTTCAACGTGAGAAGGGGGTTCCGGCAGACCATCCGCCTCCCTCCGGATGCGCTGCCCGTATCATTTCCATTTGTTTTCACCAACGCTCCGTTGACCTTGAAGGCCAGCGCGAGCAGTGAGCTTCCGGTTCGTTTCGTGGTCGAACGGGGTCCGGCCGTTGTGGAAGGAAACATTCTCCGCCTCACCGGGACCGGCCCCATCAGCCTGCGTGCGGAACAGCCGGGAGATGACCTGTTTTTTCCAGCGCCACCCCAAACGTTCGTTGCGCTCGTCCAACCCAACCAAGCCATCACGCTTGATTCCCCCACAAACCGTGTGTTGGCGTTGCGCACGACTCACGAGTTGCGTGCAACGGCGACCGGTGGGGGACCCTTGACTTCTCGGGTGCTCAGCGGTCCAGGAGTCATCGACGGAACCCGCCTGACCATCAGTGCCGTCGATCCAGTCGTCATCGTCACCGAACAGGCTGGAGATGCGGTCTTCCAACCAGTAGCCATCACGAATGTATTCAATTCCCAGTTTGAGGTGACCGGGAAATTGTTGAGTACCGTTCCACTGCCAGGAAAGCCGCGGAGGTTGGATCTAGCCGACTCGATGGCTTTGATCGCAACCGAGGAGGCCGGTGTTCAGATTGTGGACGTTGGTGATCCTGCGAGGCCGGTCCATTTGGGCGAATTCAATACCGAGGGGGAGGCCAAGAGTGTGCAAGTGGTCGACCGTATCGCCTTCGTCGCAGACGGAACCGCCGGTCTCAGGATCATTGACGTTCGCGATCCGGTATCCCCCAAGCCTCTTGGAGGCATTGATACTCCCGGTGATGCACAGGACGTCAGGGTCTTCGAAGACCTGGCCTATGTTGCGGATGGCGAGAGCGGATTACAGATCATTGACGTCCGCAGCCCCACGAATCCAGTTCGGGTCGGCAGCTACTATTTCAGCGGAAGCACCAGGGCCGTGGAGGTCGTGGGTTCGCTCGCCTATGCCCTTGGAGTTTTCTCCGGACTGGAGATTCTGGATGTCCGCGATCCGGCGAACCCCCTGCGGATCGGGAAGCAAAGTTTGCCAGAGGTATCGATGCCTCCGCGGCAAGCTCTTCAGGTGATTGGAAGCACGGCGTATCTCGCCGATGGCTCCAGCCGACTGCGGACGTTGAATGTGAACCCGCCCACCGCTCCAGGACAGCTTGGTATTGATCCCGGAAATTTGCCGAGCTTCGCGTTGAATGTCGTCGGTCTCACGGCTTACGTCGTTGGTGGAGAGAGATTGGACGCCTATGATGTTCATATCCCCGAAGCGATTGCTGGCGCGCATTTGGGTGGGATAGTGGTCGGTGGCGAGGCATCGGATATCCGGATCCGGGGGCTGAATGCCTTCGTGGTCAACCGGGCCAGTGGATTGCAGGTGATCCGTCTGCAGAAGCGGTTGCCGCAGACGGTGGACTTCTCTTTGCCGCAGGTTCTCAATCTCGCAGGGTCACCACTCACGCTGAACGGTTCCTCAACCAGCGGACTTCCACTGCGATACCGGGTCAACCAGGGCCCGGCTCAGTTGGTTGGCGACCAATTGATTCTCACGGGCTCCGGCTTTTTGGAAATCGAGGCGGTCCAGTTGGGGGACGAAGATTATCAACCCGCACCCTCGGTCCGAGTTTGGGCCACGGTCACGCTCCCACCTCCCGGCCTCTCCGCCACGGCATCGCGTGAAGGGAATACTCTGCAGTTGACCCTCCATGGGACGCCCGGCGTCCAGGTTCGTCTGGAGCGGTCAACGGACCTCGGGGAAACAGCCATCTGGGAGACGGTCGTCCGTTTGAAATTGGGGGAGACACCCGTTCAGGTGGATGAGGAGCTGGAATTGACTGGCTTACGGTTCTATCGAGCCGTCGAAGTGGAGTAGCCGGTTGGCAAAGGTAGAGTGACCGGTTCAAGTCTCCCTCGTAACGCGGACGGATATCGGCGTGCCGGAATTGCCATCCCGCAGTGGCAGGCTCACGGCTTTCAGCGCGGTCCCGCTTCTTCTGTGAGGGTGGTATTGGGCCCGGCGGTGGAGCCCACTTGATCGGCCCAACTACCTTCAGATGCCGCCCGGGGAAATAAATCCGGTGAAGCCACTTCACGGTGAACGCGTCGAGGCGCGCCTTCAGCCCGCGCGCGGACTCCTGCACTCCGAAGCGGACCCGCCACGGTTGACCGGTTTCCGGGATCGACACGGGAATGATCGTGGTTTTGCCCGGCGGCACCGGTGGGGGCGTATAGAGCTCCGCAACGCCGTTGGCTGGCACCGAGGGCAGCCAGCGGTTTGAACTCCAAATCTCGATGCTTCCGTTTGCGATCAAGGCGTCAAACCGGGTCCCGTTGGTCACCCGGAACAGTTCGATCCTCCAGCGCCCGGACGGGTGGACCATCCCCAGCTTGGCGAACTCCAACAGCGGAAACTCGGTAGTCCCGTCGCCCAATTGGCCGCCATTCGAAACGTTGGTGGTTCCGATGGAAATCAACGTGACCTGGCGACGGGAATCCGCAGAGAAACCGCGGAGGGTCAGCACCAGGGCGAGGCCGGCAACCGCGGCGCCCAGGACAACCCCCAGGATCCAACGCCGCCTGATCGTCAGAGCCATGCTCAGGACAGCCTGCCCGAACCTGCGGTCATGCCGCCGTCGATGGTCAGGGCGGCGCCTGTGACGAAGGAGCTTTCGTCCGAGGCGAGGTACAACGCCATCGAGGCCACTTCGTCCGGACGTCCCATCCGGCCGTTGGCCTGGGTGGAACACATTTCCCGATACGCCACTTCGGGATCGGGATACTCCGCGAGCCGCGACTTCACAAACGGGGTTTCCACGCGTCCCGGGCAGATGCAGTTCACCCGCACCCCGGTGCGCGCATGATCCAACGCCACGCAACGCGTGAAGCCCACCACCGCATGCTTGCTGGTCGCGTAGGCGAGGCGGTCCTGGAGCCCCTCGAGTCCCGCCGCCGACGCGATGTTGATCACCGAGCCGCGCCCCGCCGAAATCATCGCCGGGAGAAACGCCTTCGTGACCAGGAACACGCCGCGCAGGTTGACGTTCATCACGCGGTCCAGATCCGCAATTGTCGTCGTCAACAGCGTCCCGACATGCCCGATGCCGGCATTGTTCACCAGGATGTCCAGGGCACCCCGCCGGACGGCGAGGTCCGCAGCCGCCGCGGCGCAGTCGGCCTCGGAGGTGACATCCAGCCTGAGGAACTCCGCGGATCCCCCCGCCTGCCGGATCGCGGCGACCGTCGCCACGCCGCCCGCCTCCTGAAGATCGGCGACAATCACGTGGGCCCCGGCCCGGGCGAGCGTGGAGGCAATGGCCGCACCAATGCCGGACCCGGCGCCCGTGACCAGCGCGGTCTTTCCTGAGAGCGAGAACATGCCGTCACGCTGCCGGTTGCCCTCGCAACGGTCACGCCGAATCCCGTTCCGGCCCGGCTGGCGGTCTCTACCCGCTCTTTCGCGTGGTGTCCCGGACCTCGGGAATTCACCGTGGTGATGCCGGGACGCCATGGACTCCTCCGCCACCACTGACACCGCACACGCACCCGAGACGGGACGTCTGCGCCTGGCGACCGACGCCGACATCCCCGCCCTCGAAGCCTTGATCCCCCAGTCGGTCCGGGGTCTCCAAGGATGCCACTATTCCGCCGCACAACGGGAAGCCGCGCTGGGATCCGTTTTTGCCGTGGATCGCCAGTTGATCCGCGACGGCACCTATTTCGTGGTCGAACAGGACGGACTCCTTCGCGGGGCCGGCGGATGGAGCCGCCGGCGAGCGCTCTGCGGCGGTGACAGCGGACGGCTGCAGGACGACGAACTCCTTGACCCTGGGAAGGACGCGGCCCGGATCCGGGCGTTCTTCGTTCATCCGGATTGGGCTCGGCGGGGCATCGGTCGCCGCCTCCTGCGGGCCTGCGAAGACGCCCTGGTCGCCGCTGGGTTCCGTTCGGTGGAGATCCTGGCCACGCTTCCCGGGGAGCCCCTCTACCGATCCCACGGATACGCGGTTTCCGACCGACGGGACCTGCCCCTCCGCGACGGTCTCTTCCTGCCCGTGGTTCGAATGACTCGAACGCTGGTGGTTTGATTCCGGGCGTCGGACAGTCACTCCCCCGGCTTGCCAGTCCGGTCGCTCCGCGGGAGGGTCCGGACATGGCTGATCTCCCGGATGTGCGTCATGTGTTGTCCTGGCCGGAGATGACGCTGCGTCTCGGGACGGCGGCGGTGATGGGAGCCCTGATCGGCATCAATCGCGGCCGCAGCGGAAAGCCGGCGGGACTTCGCACGCAGGCGCTGGTGACCCTCGGATCCGCCACCGTGACGGTCGCCATGTTCGAGCTGGCCACCATCGGGCCCACCTTTGACACGAGTGCGCTGAGCCGCGTGATCCAGGGCGTTCTGACGGGAATCGGCTTCCTCGGCGGCGGGGTGATCCTGCGCGACAACACCCATCACCGGATCGAAGGACTCACCACCGCCGCGAGCGTGTGGGTTTCCGCCGCCCTCGGCCTCGCCTGCGGCGCGGGGCTGTGGAGGCTTGCCCTGGTGGCCCTGGTGCTCTCCCTCATCATCCTCCAACTGGGCCTGCATCTGGAAAATGCCGTGCAGCGCGGTCATGACACCCAGACTCCTCCGCCCCCGGGCTCGCCATGATTCTGGGCTCCCTTCGGAGCCGGCGTCACTCCTTCGCAACGTCGCGGCGCTTCGCGAGGCGGATGCCGGATTCGCGGAACTTCTCCAGGATGGCGAGGTGGACCTGCTCATTGAACACCGCGAAGCGGGTGGCATCCGGCGGGTGAAACCAATACGTCATCGACACCGTCACGGCGTCCGGGGTGAACCCGGAAACGTGGACCTTCGGGGGGCGCGTGGCATGACTGCCCTCGTGGTCCTGCAACGTGGTGCGGATGATCTCCACGGCGCGCTGAACCTTTTCCGGGGGCGAGTCGGGATCCAGATGGACCACGCTCTTGTGGCGTAGGTGGGCCCGCCGGCTCACATTCTCCGAATCGAGGCTGGCCATCTCCGCGTTGGCGATGGTCACGACGTGTCCGGACCCGAGCCGCAGGCGCGTGGAGCGGAGTCCGATGTTCTCGATCTCCCCTTCGTATCCCTTGATCTTGACCGTGTTCCCGACCTCGAACGGTTTATCGAGAAGGATCATGAGGCTTCCGAACAGATTCTTGAGCGCATCCTGCGCCGCCAGCGCCACCGCGAGTCCGCTGACGCTGGCGCCCGCCACCAGTGTGGTCAGGGGCACCCCGAGATAGCGTCCCCCTTCCAGTACCGCCACCACCGCCCCCCCCACGCCACAAACCCGTATGGCGAGCTGGATCAGTTGGGCGTCCACGCTGCGGGGCCGAAACCAACGCAGCGAACCCACCGCGGTGGCGAGCCGGTTGGCCACGCCGATGATCACCACCACCAGGGCACCCAGCGAGATCAAATCCAGTGCGAAGGCGACCACAATGAAGAGCCTCCCGGTAATGAACACGCCCTGATCCAGAAAGTACGCAGCCATTCCGGGTACCAGCATCGCCAACACGGGAAACACGATGCCGAGGTAATACCGGAGGCCTGCCTCGGTGCCCGAAAACGACCCCCCCAGCCGGTAAATCCCGAACATCAGCAGTCCGGCAACGACGAGCGTCAGCACCAGCCCGAACCATTGCCACACCGTCTGGTCGCCCCACCGCGCCTTGGCCCAGGACGGCAGCACCCAGATCAGTTCCCTCGGGATCAGCCATCCCGGCTCGGACGTGAAATGCTCGTAGAGATCAACGGTTGAATCCGGCTTGTACGGCAGATGACGCGCACGAAGGAAATAGTCCCGCGCCCGTTCATCGGTTTCGGAACTGAAAACATACTGTCCCGCCCGCAATCCGTCCTTGAGTCGCACCAGCACGATCTCCGTGTGGGGGATGGTCCACTGCGTCAACCCGCCCGGCATTCGCGCGATCATGTCCGCGTCCGGGATCCGGTCCATGGGCGGCAGGTCGATGCGATCCAGCACCTCCTTGAGGTACACCGCCGTCTCCCGGGCCACATTATCATGAAGCCAGGGGGGAATGTCGTGCAGGTCGAAACAATACGACAACTGGTTCGCCACCGCCGTGCGCTCCGCGAGGTTGTTGTAGGTGCGGCCCTTGGGACTGCTCCAATAGCCATAACCCTCCCGGGTCAGCCGGAGCAGCGTCTGAAGGGTCGCCCGCGGGCTCGACGTATCCGGCGGTTCAAGCGGC
>JAEUHD010000312.1 GCA_016793645.1 Verrucomicrobiales bacterium | reverse complement strand
GACGGGTCCGGGGTCATGCCCGCCAACGGTTCGACGCTCTTATCGCCAGAGAGCAACCCACCGCCCGGGCCCACCTGCTCAAGGAGGCCCTCGCTCACTTCTGGACCTGCCACTCGGTGCACTGGGCCCGCCGCGTGCCATGGATTTCATTGGTGCCGATGGCGGGACTCGAACCCGCATGACCTTGCGGTCAGGGGATTTTAAGTCCCCTGCGTCTGCCATTTCGCCACATCGGCCGCAGCCGCAGGTTCCGCAAACGGGATGGGGTTGTGCAATGCGGAACCCGGAAATCGGGGACGACAGAAGGCTCCGAGCGGACCGTCCGGCACATTTCCCTCGCGCCCCTCGCCGATTGGGTTTCCCTTGGGGAATGGAAGTCTCGGAAGGCGTGGAATGCCCCTACTGCGGGCAGTCGATGGAGCTGGTTCTCGATACCTCCATCCCCGAACAGCGCTTCACCACCGACTGCGAGGTGTGCTGCCGACCGTTTGAGGTCGTCGCCGAATGCGAACCCGGGGAGGTGCTCAGCGTCTCGGTCCAGAGGTAGGGGACCCGGAGAGGGTTCCCGGCCGCGTGGATTGGTTCTCCGACTCGAAATGTTTCAGCGGGTCCGAAGGAACGCCGCGACGT
The DNA here is from genome assembly GCA_016793645.1 of Verrucomicrobiales bacterium. GTDB lineage: Bacteria > Verrucomicrobiota > Verrucomicrobiia > Limisphaerales > UBA9464 > UBA9464. The sequence continues at coordinate 16,790 of JAEUHD010000312.1, read as the reverse complement.
CGGCGAGATCCTGAGGAGACAATCCCAACTGATCGGCACTCATCATCAGGGAGCGGTCAAGTCCCTTGCGGGCCGCGACCTTCTGGCGGGGGATCATCTGGGTAAGACCTCCCGCGGATTGCAGGATGAGCGGATCCCCTTCGGAGAGCAGCAGGCCCTGGATCGCCAATCCATCTTTGGTCTTCACCTCGGTGCCGTTGAATCCGCTCGCAATTTCCGCACTGGGATTGATCACCGAATTGAGAAGCACTTCGGCGGTCTGGCGTCCGGCCCATCCGGTGAGGTTGGGCGCATACTCGGTCCCGACGTCTCCGGCCCGGTGGCAACTGGCGCAGATCGCGGTGAAGCGTTCCGCACCCCGCTGGGCGTTGCCCTGGAGCTTCAACACGTCGGCGACGGAATACTTCGGTGCCTCCGCCACGGGGATCGTCGCTTCGATCAGGGACACGTTGTCCGGATCGTAGATTCCGCGCTGCTGGAGCGCGGCGTTGAGTCCGGCGTCCTTCCAGGTGGAGTCCTTGCGGTTCAGCAGCCACCACAGGGCCTCGGCCTTCACCATGCCGTCCGACTGCGCGGCGACTTCGAGGACCGCATTCGCGGCCTCGGGTGACTCATTGTAGCCGAGGGCGGTCAGAGCCCGCTTCCGGGATGCGTCGTCGAGAGTTTTCGAAAGGGCGCGCGCCTTGAAGTCGGGAATGCTCTCGGGGACGTGCAATCGCCAGGCAAGCCATTCGAAGGCGGGAGTCCACTGGGTGGCGTCCGATGCGCCCAGACGGCGGGAGATCTCTGGGTAGAGGGCGGCCTCCTTGCCGGTGGCGCCGGTTCCCCAGGCTTCGAGGTAGGTCCGATCCTTGCCGTCAAACCGCTCGGCCAGTTCGGCGAGGATTTCGCGAGAGGATTCCACCGGTTCGTCACGCATGGCCACGGCGACCTCGCGGCGCACCGCCGGGGAGGGATCGCTGGAAAGCCGCCGGGCCGTGGCGAGCAGGAATTCCCGGGTGCCGGGTGTGGTGGCGGACCTGGCCGAGGCGGGCACACGACCGTCCTCCGCGGAGCGCCGGAGCGCCCGGAACGCGACCACGCGCATCTGGGGGTCCGGGTTCTTGAGGAGGGATGCGACTCGATCCAATCCGGGCCCGGGAGTCCTGGCCAGGATCCAGACGGCTCGGGCCTGCACATAGGGATTCGGATCCTTCAGAAGCGCCGCCACCGGCTTCACCGCCGAGGCACCCCGGGCCACCAGGGCTTCCTGCGCGGCTCCGCGGACATTGACCGCAGGGCTTCGAAGGCCGGCGATGGCTCCGTCGAGCGTCGAGAAATCCACCTTCGGAATCCGCGGTTTGAATCCCTTGGGGGCAATCCGATAGATCGTTCCGGAAAGCGTCTCGTCCCAATCCGCGTGGCCGCCGACACGGCCGTCGAACCAGTCCGCAACGTAGATGGCGCCATCCGCGCCGACGCCCACGTCGCTCGGACGGAACATCGTCTTGAGGTCGCGCTTGTCGTTGCGTCCCCCCTTGAAGTCGGTGCCGGAGAATTCCCCCTCGCGGTTGCTGGTCAGGAAGTCGAAGCGTTTCAACTCGAAGCCGGCGCCCTGGGGCTTGGGAAGGTATCCGAAGACCACGTTGCGGCCGGGTTCGCAGCTCAGCAGCAGGCCCCGGTATTTGGGGCCGAGAGCGCTGTCCTCGACGAACGCGATCCCGGTGGGGGAACCGCCGCCGTACACATCGCCCGCCGGCATGGTGCCCGGGTCCTCCTGTCGCCATTCGGCCACCGGCACGCTTTGTCCGGGTCGGCGATCCGCGCCCCAGGAGCGCTTGCCGTCGAAGGAACAGAATCCGGCATTGCCCGCCTCCAGGAGGAATGCGGTGCGGCAGGCCGGGGGATCGTCGTTGTCGTTTTGGAAGACATCCCCGAAGGAGGTGACGGTCTGTTCGTAGCTGTTGCGGAAGTTGTGTCCGATGATGTGAACGCCGGATCCGTCGGGGTTCATGCGTGCCGCAAACCCGCCGATCCAGACATGGCCGTCATCGCTCCGGGAGCCTGCGATTTTGGTGGGTTCCCAACCCAGGTCGGCCTTGCCGCCGCCGTAGGTCGGATCGTAGGCGCTGCCAATCCGGAACGTGTGCCCGGACTTATCGGTGAACACGGCGCCGCAGTTGCCGGCGTTCCAGTACCACTGGCCGTCGGGACCAATGGTGACGCTGTGGACCGTGTGGTCGTGTTTCCGCCCGTTGAATCCGGTGAGGATGATTTCCCGCTTATCCACGGCGGGATCGAAATGGCGGTCGCGATTGACGTCGGTGTACAGGATGATGTTGGGCGCCATGGACACGATCACCCGGTTGTCCAATACGGCGAGACCCATGGGCGCCCGGAGATCGGGTTCCTGGACGAAGATGCCTTCCTTGTCCGCACGCCCGTCGCCGTCCGTGTCCTCCAGCACGACGATCCGGTCGCCCTCGGGTTGGCGGTTGTAGTGTCCTCGATAGTCCACGCCTTCGGCGACCCAGATGCGGCCGTCCTTGTCGAAGTCCAGGTTGGTTGGATTCCGGATTTGGGGCGACTGGGCCCAGACCGTCACTTCGAGTCCGGGGTCCGTGACGGCCATGGTGGACACCGGGACCTGGGTGGGGGGCGGGGAACCGGCGGACTGGGCGAAGGCGGCACCCGCGACCAGGGACGGGACCAGTGCGGTACGAAGAAGGAGTTTCAGATTCATCGGGACAACGTGGAAATCTGCGGAATCGTTTCGTGGGTTACAAGCGGGCTCGGCGGGGGACTGTGGAATTGGGGAGTGCTGCGACCTTACCGCGTCTCGGGTTACCGGGGCTCCAGGGGGTCACCCATTTGCGAGGCGCGTCAGCAGTCGGTCGTGAATGTTGCCGAAGCCACCGTTGCTGAACACGCAGACGACGTCGCCCTCCCGGACTCCGGCGACCACGTGGTCGAGAATGCTTTCCACGGTGGGGAGGTACGCGGCCGGCTTTCCGGTCAGGCGGAGGTCCTGCATCAGCTTCTCCGGATTCAACCGTTCCGAGAGGGGCAGCTGTTCCAACCGCGCCACCTCCGCGACGACTATGGCGTCGGCACGCTCGAGGGCGTCCACCAATTCCGATTGGAAGACATTTCGACGGGTCGTGTTGGACCGGGGTTCAAAGATCGCCCAAAGGCGTCGGGAGGGGAACCGGACCCTCAGGGCGCGGAGCGTTTCTCGGATCGCGGTGGGGTGGTGTCCAAAGTCGTCCACCACGGCAATTCCGCGAACCTCACCCCGGACGGTCATCCGGCGCTGGACGCCTTGAAACGAGTCGAAGCCGGCCTGGATCTGGGCGGGAGTCAGGCCGCAGTGGCGGGCGCAGGCCGCGACGGCCAGGGCGTTGCGGACGTTGAGTTCACCCACCAGCGGGATTTTGTGCCGTGTGTCGCCGAGCTGGAATTCGGAGGAGTCCGGATGCAAGGCGATGGCACCGGCGCGGATTTCATTGTCGACGCCGAGGCCGAAGCGCTTCATCGGGCACGGCGTGGACTTGAGGAGGTCCGCCAGGTTGGGTTCGTCCCCGTTGGCGAGCAGGAGTCCGTTTCTGGGGATCAGATTGATGAAGCGCCGGAAGGACAGCTGGATCTCCGAGAGACTGCCGAAGATGTCCGCATGATCCATCTCCAGATTGTTGATGATGGCCACCTCCGGGAGGTAGTGGACGAACTTGCTGCGTTTGTCGAAGAAGGCAGTGTCGTACTCGTCGCCCTCCAGGATGAACCATTCCGATTCGGTGAAGCGTGCGCCCTGGCTGAAATTGGAGGGGATGCCCCCGATCAGAAACGACGGGTTCAATCCGGCGGACTCGAACACCCAGGCGAGCAGGGATGTCGTCGTGGTCTTGCCGTGGGTGCCGGTGACGACGAGGGATCGTTTGCCGCGGATGAAGCACTCCTTGAGCAGTTCGGGCAGGGAGCAGTAGCGAAGGCGGTGATTGAGGACGAATTCCGCCTCGGGATTTCCGCGGGAGATGGCATTGCCGATGACGACGAGGTCGGGTTTGTGGGCCAGATTGGATTCCGCGTACCCGGTGCGCGGAATGATTCCGCGGCTGGCGAGGAACGTGGACATCGGGGGGTAGATGACATCCTGATCGGAGCCCGACACCTGGAAGCCGCGTTCCTGCATCGCCACGGCGGCACTGGCCATGGCGGTTCCCCCGATTCCGACGAAATGGACGCTCTGAAATCCCGTGAGCACGGCGGAGCTTCCCGGGGCTCCCGGCAAAGTTCAACGCCGTTCCGGCTCCCGGAAGAGGGCTGGAGCCGGATTGTGTCGATTACTTGGAGCTTCCGGCTGGGGGAGCGGATTCCAGAACGCACCGGAATCCGAGAAAATCGCCGCGCCCTTCAGGCACGTCGTTGTTGCGGCAGCCGGACTCCAGGAACAGCGGGGTCACGCGATCCCAGGATCCGCCACGAAGCACGCGGTACTTGTTGCCGCCTCCGTCTTCGTCGAACCCGGGAAACTGTTCGCGGGCACGCACGGAGTTCATGTCCTTGCGGTAGTAGGTGTCACACCATTCCCATACGTTGCCGCCGAGGTCATAGAGGCCGAGCCGATTGGGGGTGAACATGCCGACCGGCGACGTGCGACTGTAGCCGTCCCGGTAACCCTGGATTTTTGGATTCAGGTCCGACTCGGAGTCTCCGTAATTTCCCGCGCGGTGCGGTGGCGGCCATTCCTTGCCCCATGGATACAGCGAGTCCCCGACGGCGGCGGACCACTCGGCGTCGGTGGGAAGCCGGAAGCGGTTCTGGGGACCGATGGTTCCCGCGGTGCGCTCCCGCGTTGTCAGCCACTCGCAAAACCGGGTGGCGTCGTTGAAACTCACGCCACACACCGGGTGCTCCACGGACTGGACGAATCCGGGTTGCCTCCAGGTTTTTCCACGCAATTTCCATCCATCCGGCCCGATGGAATACATCTTTCCGGTCGCGTCGTAGCCGGTGGCATCGACAAAGGAACGAAAATCCCGAACCCGGGTCTCCCAGATGCTGAAGAGCACGCTGGTCCCGGGGACCGGTACAAACTTCATTCCCAGTGCGTTCACCCAGGGCTTTGTCTGGGAGTAATCGCCCGGGACCACGGGAGGCGGCGACGGCGGGGTGCGCGGGGGGGGGGGCGGCGATTCCGCGGCCGTCATGGAACCATGGACGGCGGCCAGCGCGAGCCACCACAGGAGCCGCCTCCTGGAGGTGAACCCTGCAGCACGAATTGCGGGAAGACTCATGACTCGGGATCAGGCTGAAGGAATTCCGCCGGGCTTCCATTCAAATGTCACCCGGTGGGATCCACCGGGCGCATTCCGATACTGCCCCGGCGGGTCGTCCGGCCTTTGGGCTGCTTCCCATCCAACGGCCGCCAAGGCGTCCCAGAACGACAGGCTAAAGCCTGCACTACGAACCCACAGGCTAAAGCCTGCACTACAAACCATGCACTACAAACCCTGCACTGGCAGCACTCCGGACCGGCGGATCCGGGCGCATCTGGGCTCTGATCCCGTTGATCGGAGCCGACGCTTTGAACCGCACGGAACCGCGCTCACCAACCCATTTTGCGGCAGAGTCTCTCGAACGTTCCCCGGAGCGGATCCCCTTGGGCCAGGAATTCACGCACGCGCCGGACAAACTCGGAGAACGCCTTGCCCGGGGTGGGGAGTTGGAGCGCTGTGATTTCCTCCAGCCACTGCACCAGGCGCCCTTCGGTGTAATTGCGGGCCAGGTCGGATTTGTCCGCGAGCCACCGGTCCAAAAAGCTCCGGAGCTCACTGCCGCCGGGTTCCTGAAGAATCGGGTGGTTCTCCCAGGAAATCCGGGGCGGTCTGACGTCGCCGGGGTTTTCCGCGGCTCCCCGAGCGACGTATGCGGATCCCAAGCGATAGGCGTGAAGCCCGAGGTCCTCCGGTTCGGAGTCGCACAGTCCCATGCCCCCGAATCGGGTGCCGAGAATGCCGGTCGCGTGCTGAAACAGGCTGGCCACCGGTTCCAATGACGGTTGCCAGAGGGTCTCGCTCGCCACCACGGTTTTCTCCTGTTCGTCCCAGGCCACAAAGGCCGTTCCCTGACAGAGCAGGTTGAACTCCTTGGCGACAGCAATGCATTCCGGGAGTCGGATCCGGTCCGCAAGATCCGCGAGGCGCCGCCGGGCCCACAGCAGCGGAACGAGGGGGCTGTCGGACGACTGGATGGCGAGCGGAATGGGGACGGGACTTCCCTGGGGGGACCTTCCGCGGATCTCCAGGTGCCCGTCCAGTGGCCCGCGGAGCAAGGCGGTGGCGGTTTGTCCTGCATAAAGGTCGGGCAGGGGACCGTCTGCCGACTCCCAGACGGGCGGGATCTGGAGATCCGTGACCACGGGCGTGGTCACGAGGCGGCCCAGGCCGCCGAGGAGCGCCTTGAGATCTTCGTCCGGACGAATCAACACGCATTGGCCCCGATGCTGTCGTGCGATCGAGCCGAGCAGGGCGTCATTGACGCAAACATCGATCCCGAGGGTGTGGAGGACCAGGCGAGGGTATCCCCGGAGCGCTGCGGCAATTTCCGCCTCGTTTCCGACTTGGCCGTCCGTCAGCAGGATCAGGATGGGCTTGGCCTCCTCCCCCCGCTCCTTCAGGCACTGGCAGACGGAATGGAGCGCCGGAAGCAGTTCCGTGCCTCCATCGGTTCCCAGATCGACGAGTCGCTGCGGCGACCAACGACGGAGAAACTCACCCGGGAACAGGGGTTTCAGTTCCAGGGGTTGCGATCCGGATGAGAACACCGTGACGTGGATGCGATCGGCAGGATCCAACTGCCCGAGCAGTTGGAAGAATGCCTCGCAGGCCTTGACCCACTTCCCGCCCGACATGCTCCCGGAGCGATCCAGCAGGAAATAGACGTCCAGAGGTTGACGCTTCACTGCCTTGATCTCCGACGGCGCCCGCAGTTCCACCAGCAGGTAACGCTGGTCTCCACGGCGGGAGCCCCAGGCCCGGGGCGTCATCTCCCGCAGCGGATTCACGGTCCAGCCGAGGAGGAAATCCTGATCCGGGATGGCGCTTTCCGCGGCGAGTTGGAATTGGACGGATTCCGCGCCGCCACTATGGCGCATCGGGTGGGAGGAGATCGTCACGGCGGACAGTTCCGACGATGGAATTCGCAGTACACCGGATACCGAGAGGTAGGCGGCGTCCGGATGCAGTGCGCTGATGCGCGGAGGGGAGATTCTCGACGCATCGGGAACCTGGGAGGTGTCGTTCTCGACGCCCCGATCCAGATTGGGGCGCAGCAGGGGAACACCGGGGATGTAGCGGACGCCCGGGCAGGACGGAATCCGAAGGCGTCGTTCCTCGCCGATGCGTTCCAGGGTCTGGACGTAGGCGAGTCGAACCACGATCAGGTCCTGAGGCTGGACGTTTGCGAGATTGAGTGTGAAGAGGTTGGGGCGAAGGGATTCCACCAGTGCGGCGCGGTGCCCGGCGCTCTTGGCGTCCTGAAACAGCGTCCGGGCGGCCTGCAATTCCTCAATGCGTGCCTGGATGACCCGGTCATTGATGTGAATCTCGCAGCGATGGATCGCGGCCTCCGCCGGGAGCGGAAACACGTAGGTGCAATCGAGAGGTTGGGACGCGGTTTGATGGAAGATCTGGTCGATCTCCACATGGGCGACATCCGTGGCGACCTCGAATCGGGCTTCGACCCCCTTGAGGGGAAGACGAATGCGGGTGTTTTCAAGCCAGGCGAGCAGGCCCATTTCCGCGGAAGCAGGGGACGGCGTGGAGGACGATGGTTCGGTCAGTGTCTGAGGCATGGAAGGAGGCGGCTGGGGTTTCAGATCGGGAACGGAGGATGGTTGGGGGGGACGATGTGTTATTGGGCGAGGATTTCTCGGATACGGCGCAGCTGTTCCGGAGTCACGGTGGTGGTGGGGCGATGGAGGAGGGCGACGTCGTTCGCGATGACCTGCAATTGCCAGGAGTCCCCCGGAACCAGCGGCAGGCTGGGCGATGAGGATCGGGCGGCCTCCGCGCGTCCCCGGTCGCGAATCTCCCGGAGTTCCGGGAGGCTTCGCCCAAAGAGCAGCTCGCGGATGCGACGAAGCGGGATGCCCTGTGCCTGGAGGATTCGGATCGCGGTCAATTGGAGAAGATGGCGCTCGTCATATCCTCGACCCCCTCCGGCGCGCGGTCCGTCGACGATGCCGGCCGTCCGATAAAAGCGGATGTTGCGCTCGGTCAGGGACTCTCCGACCTGGCCATTGGCGGGCTTCAATCCCGCCTTGAGGCACCACTCGTTGACGGCGTCCGCCAACTCGGCCAGGGAAAAATCCTCCGGGGAGCGGAGGCGCTCCTCGAAACTCCCGGAGTTCTTCAGTGAGGGATCTGGCACGCCGCAAAAATACAGTGAACAGTGTTAATGTCAAAACGAGTTCAAAGAAAGGACTGGAAGAGGGTTTCCAGTCTGACCGGATCAGGAAGGAGCTTGAGCCCGGAACTATTTATCGGGGAGGGAGATCGTTCCGCCGGCCTCGATGGTCTGTTTGGGCATCTTCAGGCGGGAGGGGACCGTGGCGGTCGGCTGGGTCCCGACGTTGTTGATGTTGTAGGTCTCGCCCATCACCGACGCCGGGAACTTGCCGCTTCCGAAGTAAGGAGCCAGTTCGTCCTGGCTGGGCGTGTCGTTGTCACCCTTCTTTTGCTCGGCGGCCCAAAGCTGCTTTTGGTTATCGATCACCCGGAGGTTGTTGATGATCGCGTTGTACCGGCTCGTGGCGAGGGAGCCGTTGATATTGGGAATCGCGATCATGGCCAGCAGGCCGATGATCATCACCACGATCATGATTTCGATCAGGGTGAATCCGGAGCGCTGGCGCGACGGTTGGCGGAGCAGGGAACCAAGCTTCATGGGTGAAAAGTCTGATTTCGGTACGGGAGGTCAACACCGCGTGTGAGGAAATGTTTCAAAGGGCGGGGGAGCGACCCGCCACGCGGGAGTCCTCCAACCGGACGGGCCTGATCCGGCGACGCTGGTACCAGCCCACTCCAACGAGGTCGTGCAGGCCACGACCAAGGCGGTTCCAAACTCCATATTTCGAGATGCCCGCCACGCGAGGGCGGTGGTTCACCGGGACCTCCCGGCACCGGAATCCACCGCCGGCGACGAGGATGGGCAGGAATCGGTGGAGGCCGTTGAAGGGAAACACGCCCTCCAGGGATTCGCGCTTGAACGCGCGCAGGGCGCATCCCGTGTCTGCGAAATCCGCACCCAGCGCCATGCGGCGGGCTGCCCGCGCGACCCGGGAGGAAATCTTGCGAATGATCGAATCCTGCCGGTGAACCCGGTGGCCGCAGACGAAATCCACGGCATCCAGCATCGAAAGCATCCTGGGCAGTTCCGCAGGATCATTCTGCAGATCGCCATCGAGGGTGCACAGGAACGGAGCGTCGGACCCCGCGATGCCCGTCCAGACGGCCGCACTCTGCCCCCGATTGGCGGTGTGCCGGATTCCCCGGATCCGGGCGTCGCCGGCCTGCGCCTTCAGGATGGCGCTCCAGGTGCCGTCGGAACTGCCGTCGTCCACCAGCACGATTTCCCAGGGGCGCTTCTCGACCGCGAACACGCGCGTCAGTTCGGCAACGAGGGGCGCGACATTCTCCTCCTCCTCAAAGAGCGGGACGATGATGGCGATCTGCGCGGACACGGGGGGCAGGCTACGAGTTTCCCGCGGTGGCAGCCAGCCCCGGTTCGTCCTTCGGAAGTGGCTTTTCGGCGGAAGCCCTCATCGGTCGGGAACGGAGAGCGACGACGGCGGAATGCAGCTCTCGGGCCAGTTGTTTGCGGTCCCCACCCGAGGCCCTGGCGTCGCCGAAGGTCACGCGGGAGCGAACCGAGTCGCGGGCCAGCAAATTGAGGAAATGGGGGAGGAATTCCATGTCGCCCCACCAGGCGACGTCCTGTGCGACGGTGCCCGGGGTGACGTCGTACTGAATTCCGACCGGCGCGACCTTCCAGTTGCCCTGCACGGCCGGAGCGAGCAGCGAAGGGCGGAACGGGAGGACGGAGTCCCCGTTGCTGCTGGTGCCCTCAAGGAACACGACCACCGGCACGCCGGCCGAGGTGATGGGCTCAAATTGCCGGGAGACGACCAGCAGGTCCTCCTTGCGCTCCCGGTTCAAGAACAAGGTCCCGGCACAGGCGGCGAGGCTTCCAAGCATGGGCCAGCGGCGGACCTCCGACTTGGAGACGAAGACCACGGGCGTGGCGGCGGCCATCATGACAATGTCGGTATAGCCGAGATGATTGGCCCCATAGATGGCGGCATCGGGGGGGGCACCCTCGGTTTCAACGGTCCAATCAAGAATCCGGCAAAGTCTGCGGGCGTGCCGCTGGGTCCATTCCGCCCGGAGCCGATAGTTGGTTCCCCGTTCCTCCTCCGGGGCCACAGTCCGACGAAAATCCCGGACGCTCGTCACATGGAACCACAGGAATCGGGCCAAGCGGAGGGAGGTTCGTAGGGGACGGCGGGCCATGGAGTATCTCGGAGGCCGGCGATATCCGACCTTCGTTTGACCCTATCGCGGGGCTCTTCAGCGGGAAAGCGGAGGTTGACGTTTCGACGATCCTGCCGCCCCGAAAGCAAGAGGGCCGCTTCCGTTGGGAAGCGGCCCTCCGCTTGGTATCCGGGTCAGACGCCGCGGGCACGGCCGCAGCACTCCAGGAGATACAACGTTTCCGAAGGGGAAATTCTTACAGAATTTTTTGCCGGGCGGTGCTTGGGGGCGATTTTCACCGTAACTATCTGTAAATAAAATGGTTATCTTCAGGACTTCCGGAGGGTGTCGCGAGCGCTTTCGTCCGGCGAAGTCATTTCCCGTCCCGGGCATTGGCCCCTTGCACACCGCCCGGCTTCTTCGAATATTGCCACAAGGTTCGGCGGGGAGCGAACCTTCCCCACTGGTCCATGAATGCCGAAAACCTCGATCCGCATCGAACGAGCGGGACCCTCCTCGCCCGGGTGAAGGACCTGGACGATGCGGATGGCTGGCGTGAATTCTTTCTGAAGTACCGGCAATTGGTCCTCGGAATCGCCCGAAGACACGGGCTTCAGGAGTCGGAAGCCGAAGAGGTGGCGCAGGAGGTGTTCACCCGGGTGGCCAGGAACATTGGTCTTTTTGAGTCGGGGGGACGGACCGGATCCTTTCGAAAGTGGCTGGGGCAGTTGACCCAATGGTGTGCGTTGGATGTGCGGAGGAAGCGCCCACCCTTTGGGGCGTTCCGGCCGGGAGCGAGCGGCGAGGAACACCAACAGGAACTGGAACAGGTACCTGCTTCCTCCTCCACGGGGCCGGAGGAGGAGGTTGGCGATCAGGATTTCAAGGAGCTGCTCCTGCGCCGGTTGCGGCAACTCGTTTCCGAGCGGGACTATCGAATCTATGAGATGATTTCGTTCAAGGGATGCACCCCCCAGGAAGTGGCGGAGCGGATGGGCGTCAGCCGGGTCGCCGTGGATACCATCCTCTGCCGGGTTCGAAAGGCGGCACGTGCCGAGTTGGACCGGTTGGGGGAACGCATTGTCTGAGGGTCCGCTGCAGGCCCGATTCCGAAGCGGTTGCGGTGGCGACTACCGCTTCCCAAATGCATCCCGGACAAAGCGGGACACCAGTTGTTGGGCCATTCTGCTGCGGGATTTTGCAGATTTGAGCACGGCCTGGTGGGAGAGGGTGGACGAACTGCCTCCTCGGCCCGCGGCAAGGTTGGTGATCGCACTCACGGCGGCAACGCGTAGTCCCAACTGGCGGGCGACGATTGCCTCCGGAACGGTGCTCATGCCGACCGCGTCCGCACCCAGGGTGGCAAAGGCGCGGATTTCCGCCGGGGTTTCGAAGCTGGGACCACTGACGGCGACATAGACTCCCTGGTGGCAGCGTGCACCCGCGCTTCGTGCGGCTCGCACCAGTCGGTTCCGAAGACGCGGATCATAGACGCGGGACAGGTCCACGAACCGGGGAAGACCGGGAGACGAGGGGCCCCGAAGCGGATTCTCGCCGAGGAGGTTGATGTGATCCGAGAGGACCATGAAGTCCCCCGGGCGGAAGGTGGGGCGGATGCCGCCGGCGGCGTTGGTCAGCAGCAGGTCGGTGACCCCGAGTGCCGCCATCACGCGGATTGGAAACGTCGCCTCGGACAAAGTGAACCCCTCGTAGTAGTGGGCCCGGCCGGATAGCACCCAGACCGGTACGCCTTCCATTCGACCGAGGAGGAGCCGGCCTTCATGTCCCTCGACGCCGCCCGATGGAAATCCTGGGAGGCTGGAATAGTCGGATTCCCACTCCACCCGGAGGGCCGCGGTGACTCCGGAAAATCCGGTGCCCAGCAGGATTGCCACCGTCGCGGCGGATGGGGTCCCTTTTCGGATTCGCCGGGCCGCCGTTTCCGGAGAGACCGGGCGGCGGGAACGCCCGGGGTCGGGTTTTGGGGTGTTGGACACGTCAGGGAAGTGGAGCGGCGTCGGGAGAGCGGATAAATGCGATCAGATCGGCGACGTCCTCAATCCGGAGTCCCTCCTCCAGTCCGACGGGCATCAGGGAGCGGCCGGTGGTTCCGATCTGACGGACTTCGGACTGCGAAACGGATACGTCGGGGGATCCGGGATGGCGAAGGGTGAGTCGGGTGGAGGTCTCGCTGGCGATCAATCCCGTCAGCTTTTCGCCGGAGTTCAATTCCACTTCGTATTCCGTGTAATCGGGTGCGATCTGACGGCTGGGATCAAAGAGATCCACGAGGAGGGATTCGGGGGACCGCGCTGTGGCACCGGAAAGATCCGGTCCGATGCGCTGGCCGCGCCCCTTCAGATAATGGCAGGAAAGGCAGAGTCGGGACACCGTTGCGGCGCCGCGGGCCGGGTCACCCGTCATCTGAAGGGCTGGTCTCAATCGATCCAGGACGGCGGTGCGATTCGGGTCCGGATGCTGCGGTGCCGGAGGGGGCCGGGGGGATGGCGTGGCGGGACGTGCGAGCGCAGCGAGATGGGGTTCCTGGCTGCCGGCGGCGCAGGCGAGGAGAATCCAGCGGTTGGTGGACAGCCGGGCGATGCGGGAAAGAATCGATTCGCGAAATGCGGGCTCCCGGACAAATCCCAGCGCGAGCACGAATTCAAGTCCCTCGCGGCTGTCGCGGATTTCGGAGGGGGTCCCCAGGAACCGGGGAGCCGCGGCGGCGAGGAGGTTTTCGTAGCGGCGGCTTGTGGCATCGGAGGAGGCTGCAGAACTCAATCCCAGTCCAATCCAGTGGAGCGCCGCGGCCCGGACGTGCGGGTCGGCATCCCCGAGGGCTTTTTCAAGAACCCCGGGATCCCGGCCTCCAAGGATCGCCCACGTGTACAGCCACGCGACCCGCCCCTCCGGCCTCCGGCCTTCCAGCACCGGGCTTGTCATTGCACCCAGCGGGTCGCGAGGAAACCTCTCCCGGAGGAGGCGTTGTGCAGTGTCCCGATGCCAGCCATTGGGATGATCCAACATCCCGAGGATCTGCCGGGCGCTCGCATTCGTGGAGAAGGACGCAAGGTCTCCCGCGCGGGCCCCGTTCCCCTTCCTGCGAACTCTCCAAATGCGCCCATGTCCCCGCCCTTCGGCCCAGGGCACCTGGCCGCGCATCTCCCTCGCGACCCAGTCCGGATGCTCAACGAATCGACGATAGAAATCGGCGACGTAGAGGGCTCCATCCGGACCGGTGGCCATGTTGACCGGGTGGAACCAAGGATCCGAGGACGACAGGAATTCGGACTGTGACTCCCGGCGTTCCGCCCGGAAGGTTGGGCCGTCGGGAACCAGGACCCGGCGGTGGATCAGATTGCGAAGGCTTTCTCCCACGAAGGCGTTTCCGGAGTAGTCCGAACCGAGGGCGTCGCCGCGGAAGATGTGGAGGCCGCTCAGGGCATTGAAGTGCTGGCCGGATTCGTTGTTGAAGACCAGCGGCGGTGGCGTCCGGGGAAACACCTCGCCGCGGTCTCCCGCAGGCAGGCAGTCCTGGAGGGCGTCCGCCGCCGCAGTTCCCGGATTCCGGGCCAGGTAGGCATCGGGAATCACTTCGTGGCGGACGGGGATTGTGTTCCACGACAGGAATCGTTGCCCCCAATCGTCGCGTCCGAGCCCGAACTGGCTGCGCCCTGCGAGCGTTTCGAACGCGCCGGTGGAGGGATCCAGCCGGAAGTCCCGACCGCGAATCGAGACTGCGGCGGCTTCCGGGCTGCCCGCCGGGCGCACCCTGCCGTCGCTGCGTCCATTGGCGCCGTACACCCAGCCGTCCAATCCCCAGAATAATCCGTTCGCCCGCAATTGCTGATTCCCCGTTCCGAATCCGGTGAACCATGCGCGTCGCTCCTCCGCTCGCCCGTCGCCGTCATTATCCCGCAGATACCAAAGGTCGGGCGCGGCGGTGACCAGAACCCCTCCCTTCCAGGGGAGAACCGAGTTAGGGAATTCCAGATGGTCCGCAAAGAGGGTCGCCCGTTCATAGCGCCCGTCGCCATCCAGGTCCCGCAGGAGCCGGATCGTCCCGCCTCCCGGCCCCACGGGATAGTCCTGCATTTCCGCAACGTACAGGGACCCCGCCTCATCCCAAGCCATGGCCACCGGACTCGAGATTTCCGGTTCCGCCGCGACCAGTTCCGCGATCAGCCCGGGATCCGCAAGGTGCAGGGATTCCCTTTCCGAGGATGGAGACCGGGGGCCGGTGTCCTCAGCGTGGGTCGGACCCAGGACCAGCAGGAACGGCAGCATCAGTCGATGGGGGTGCACAGTCACGTCGGGAGGAATTGCCGGAGGCGTGCGGAACGATTACCGAAATGACGGCGAAAGGAGAACCGGAGATTCCTCGGTTGAGCGGGGGCAGAGGGGGGCACTCCCATGGGGTACTCCCAGGGTTGCGATCCTGGCGTGACCACGACACGATGACGCGATGCGGGGAACACTGCGAAGGATGGCGACCCTCGGGCTGTTGCTCGTGATGCGGAACGCCTTGGGGGACGAGCCCCTCCCGGAGTATCCGCTGGTCAAGGTCTGGATGGAGAGGTCGGTGGATCACCGGGAGGAGTGGCGTGCGGCGCCCCCAGAACCCCGGCGGGCGGGCGAAGTGCCCACGGAGGCCCAGTTTCGGGGGGTTTTTTCCCGTCTTTGGCCCGGGGGATTGGTTCCCATCTATGCGGTCGAACTGGAGGCTCGCGTCGAATTGAGGCGGCTTCCCATGAAGGGGCGGGAAAATTTCTCCGAACCCCTGTTCTTCGCGCTGCCGCCGGCGGACGAAATCGATGCCGGGCGCATTTGCGGGCGGTGGAACCTTGCCTCCGCCAGCAAGGCAGGGAGACGGGATCGCTTGTCCATGGAGATTGCCGTGGACGGAACCCAGGTTGCGGCACGCCTGGATCAGGAGACGGATTTCCGCTTCGCATTTCTTACCGGGGGCGTTTGGGAGAGCAACCGCCTCTCCGTGACCGTCGAGTACCTGAACGACCGCTATGCCATGACCGGGGAAGAGAGTGGCGGAGTTCTCCGTGGGACGTGGCGCCAGACACCGGAGGGCGATGAAGGGATCTGGGAGGCGAAACGTCCGGCGCCGACCGGACGGATTCCCTCCCCCGCGGACGCCGTGCCCTTGTTTCAATGGACCCGGCCTGCGGACGGAAGTCGTCGGTACCTCGTGGAAGGGCGGAGCCCGGGCGAGGGATGGGTTCGGGAGGCGCGGGAACTGTGCCGGGTATGGAGGGCGACCAACGGCCCGAGGCAGCCGAAGGACCCGGTTCCCCAGCCCGGGGTCAACGCGACGTCAGGAACTTCAGCAGTTCAATCTGTTCGCGCGGATTGAGCGAGTCCAGCAACCCCGCCGGCATGAGGGATCGATCGCTGCGTTCACGGCGTGCGATTTCATCCCTGCCGATCACCCTCTGTTCGGTGGGCGTCTTGAGCGTCAGGGCGCTTCCGGTTTCCTGGATGAGCAATCCCGAGACCAGGTCGCCGGATTTGGTTTCGACCGTGATCAATTCGAAATCCGCGCCAATCACGGCATCGGGGTCGATGATGTTCTCAAGGAAATAGCGGATCCCATTCGCATTCGAGCCCGTCAGTTCAGGGCCAATGCGATTCCCGTCCTGTCCAAGGACGTGGCACGAAGCACACAGTTTTTGGAAATGCTGCCGTCCGGCCCGGCCGTCGTAGGCCCATAGTGGCGCCTCCTCGAAGGACTTCTGGAGCTTTGCGATTTGATCCAGCTTCTCGGCCGGCGAAGGCTGCGTTCTTCCCCAGGACGCCGTAATTCTTCGGTTGATCTCCGGATTTCTCAGGGCTTCGAGCTGCCGCATTTGCAGCGCCGTGAGCTGGTCCCTACGGATCTTCCCGGCGGCAACGGCGTCCAGAAGGGCGAAGGCGTAGCCCGGGCGCCGGGTCAACGCATCGAGGGCCGCCAAGCGCTCTGTCGGGGAGAAGTCGGCGTATTGCTGGAGAAGTGCGGCGGAGACCTCAGGGGAATCGAATCGGGAAAGGACCTGAATCGCCTGAATCCTCCAGGCCGGGTCCCCGAGAAGTCCGAGAAAAACGGCGAGCGATCCGGCGTCCGGCCTCCGTCCCAGCACGGACATGGCGTGCGCCCGTTGTTCGGCGGGTTGACCTGGGTCCGACAGCACGGCCCTCAAGGCGGGGAATGCCGTCGTGTCGCCAAAGGCAGCGCCCAGCGATTGCGCGGATCGGAGCACCTTCGGATCGGTGCTGGCATACAGGCTG
>JAEUHD010000305.1 GCA_016793645.1 Verrucomicrobiales bacterium | reverse complement strand
GCGGCGGGAAGTTCCCGGCGGACGATGTCGGGGACGTTGGGACCCAGACGAAGCACCCGCGCGTGGACGACACCACCCGAGGCGGGGATTCCGCGAAGGGTGCGTTCGACGGTGGGATGGCTTTCGGGCACGGGGGAGAATGTGCGCTCGGAACGTCCGAAGAAAGCCGGTTTTGGGGCGAAGGGTGGTCCTCGCGAACGGGGGGGTCAGGAAAGCTTCAGGAAATTGGACAGGATCTGACGTCCGCTCTCGGTCAGGATGCTCTCCGGATGGAACTGGACACCCCAGATGGGCTGGTTCCGGTGTCGGAGTCCCATGACCTCGTCCTCCTCCGTCCATGCCGTGACCTCCAGTTCGGGCGGCAGGGAGTCCCGGCGGGCCACGAGGGAGTGATACCGGGTGGCCTGGAATGGATTGGGCATGCCCTCAAAGAGGTCCTTTCCATTGTGGAAGATCGGGGATGTCTTCCCATGCATCATGCGATAGTTGACCACCACGTTGGCTCCAAAGGTGTGGGCGATGCATTGGTGTCCCAGGCAGACGCCGAGCAGGGGGATCCGCCGACCCGCAAAGGCGCGGATCAGATCATTGGAGAGTCCGGCTTCGCGGGGGGAACAGGGGCCGGGCGAGATCAAGACCCGTTCCGGGGCCAGGGCGAGGGCCTGTTCGACCGTCAGTTGGTCATTACGATGCACCTGCATGTCCACCCCCATCTCGCCCAGGTACTGGACCAGGTTGAAGGTGAAGGAGTCGTAGTTGTCGATGACCAGCAGCATCGCCGGGACCCTAACTTAAGCCGTCCGGGAAGGGAAGCCGGGCCGTCCCCGCCCTCTGAACTGCGTCGTCGGGTCTTCTTCGTGCAAAGGAATGAGGTTCGCGACTGGCTTTCCACGGGGCGGCGCCATCACCATACTTCCCGGGACATGACTCAGGCTGCACCAGCCGGCAAGGCGGATCGGGAAATTCCCGGGACCCTCGCGCAGTATTCGCCGGAGGACGGGTGCTTTGACGAATGGGTGACGGCCGACGCCGAACCGCGGCCCCACTATGCCCGCCTGATCCATGAGTTGGACCGGCTGGGTCCGGAGGAATTGCATCGGCGCGAGGAAACCGGCCGCCGGATCATCCATGAGCAGGGGATCACCTACAACGTGTACGGGGATCCGAAGGGCATGGAGCGTCCGTGGAGGCTGGACCCGATTCCGCTGCTCATCGGCTCCGAGGAGTGGCGGGGAATCGAGGGCGCGCTTCGACAGCGCGCGACCCTGATCAACGCCATCCTGGCCGACTGCTATGGGGCCCAGGATCTCATCCGGTCCGGTTGGCTGCCGCCGGCGCTGGTCTTCGGGCAGGCGGACTTTCTGCGCGCGGCACACTCCGCGAGACCACCCGGGGATACGCACCTGCATTTTTATGCGGCCGACCTGGCCCGGTCCCCCGACGGACGCTGGTGGGTCGTCTCCGATCGCACGCAGATCCCGACGGGAGCGGGATATGCCCTGGCCAACCGGTTGGTGACCTCCCGGATCCTTCCCGAAGCGTTCCGGGACTGCCAGGTGCAGCGCCTGGCCGGTTTCTTCCGGGAGGTCCAGGCCTCGCTGGCCGCCCTGGGTTCCCGGCGCACCGACAACCCCCGGGTCGTCCTGCTGACCCCGGGCCCCTACAACGAGACCTATTTCGAGCAGGCCTACCTCGCCCGTTACCTGGGGTACGCCATGGTCGAGGGGCAGGACCTGACGGTGAGGGATGACCGCGTTTTCCTGAAGACGCTGAGCGGATTGGAGCCGGTGGATGTGATCCTGCGCCGGGTGGACGACGACTTTTGCGATCCGCTGGAGTTGCGAAATGATTCGATGCTCGGCGTTCCCGGACTGATGGAGGCCGTTCGGGCGGGCAGTGTGACGGTGGCCAACGCCCTGGGGAGCGGGCTCCTCCAAAGCGCTGCCTTCATGTCGTTTCTTCCCGGACTCTGCCGGCATTTGTTGGGTGAGGATCTCCGGATGCCATCCGTCGCGAGCTGGTGGTGCGGACAGAAGTCGGCGGAAACGTACGTGCTGGAGCACCTGGAGGATCTCTTCATCAAGCCTGCGTTCCGTCCCCATCGACGGGGACCGGAGCCTTCGCAGCCCGCCTCGGCTGCGGACTATGAGGTCCTGCGCCGGCGAATTTCGTTTCAGCCGCACCTGTGGGTGGCACAGGAACGGGTGCGTCTTTCCACCGCTCCGGCCTGGACCGGGAAGGGGATTTCGCCGCGGCCCGTTGGCCTGCGCGTCTACGTGATTGCGACGCCGTCCGGCTATCGCGTGATGCCCGGAGGATTGTCCCGCCTCGTGCCGGAGCCGGGCGGGCGTTTCATCTCCATGCAACGGGGCGGCGCCAGCAAGGATACCTGGGTCCTGAGTGATGCTCCCGTGGACGAAGTTTCCCTGCTCCATCGGGCGGGTGCCGCGGTGGAACTGCGGCGGGTGGGCAACAACCTGCCCAGCCGGATGGCCGACAACTTCTTCTGGCTGGGACGCTATTCCGAACGCGCCGACGCCACCGCCCGGCTGTTGCGCAGCACGCTGCTGCGGTTCAATCCGGAGAGCACCGGCAGCGCGCTGCCCCTCATCACGCCGCTGCTGGACACCCTGGAAATGCAGGGGCAGCTGCCGCTCGCGGCGGAGCATCCCGAGCGGCGGTTGAATCCGGAATCCCTGGAGGCGGAGTTGCTTGGGGCGATTTTCAATCCGCGCCAGGCGGGAAGCCTCCGGGCGATCGCGGACCAGTTGGAGCGCCTTGGAATGTTGGTGCGGGACCGCACCTCCAACGATCTGTGGCGCGTGGTCAGCCAACTGAACGACAAGCTGACCCTTCCGGCGGACAGCCCCCCGTTGCTGGCAGGGGACGCCATCGGCCTGCTCAGCCAGACGCTGCTCCACCTTGCGTCGTTCCACGGGTTGGCAAGGGAGAACATGACCCGGGCCCAGGGTTGGCGGTTTCTGGATCTGGGCCAGCGGATCGAGCGGGCCGCCTACCTGGGCACCTTTCTGGATGCCGCTCTGCATTCCCCCGAGGCGGACAATCCGAGTGTTCTCGAGGCGGTGCTGGAGGTTGCGGATAGCGCGATCACCTATCGATCACGGTACAATCTCCTTCCGGAGATGGCGGCGGTCTACGACCTCGTGCTCCTGGACGATACGAACCCCCGGTCGCTGCTGTTCCAACTGCTGCAGATGGAAAAACACTTCGCCCGGCTGCCGCGGGAGCGGGACGGGGCGCTTCCCAGTCCGGCCCATCGCATCCTCATCCGCATCCTTTCGGAGGCGCGACTGATGGATCCCCGGGATCTGCACCGGGCCGCCGCCGGCGCGTGGCATGCCACCACGACCGGCGAAACCCTGCGACGAATTCGGGCCGATCTTCCCCGGCTTTCGGACGCCCTGTCGGCGAGCTATTTCGCCCATTCGGCGATTTCCCGTGCGGGGAGCGGCTGAGCCTTTGGATCCGGTTCTCGGAACCGGAGCTTCATCATGACCTACCGGATCATTCATCGAACGTCCTACGAATACGCGGAGCCGGTCTCCGCGTCGCATCATGCCGCCCGCGTCAAGCCCCGGGACACCGACGGACAAACCCGCGAGTCGTTCACCCTGTCGATCACGCCGGAACCTGCGGTCCGCAAGATGCGGTCGGACTATTTTGGCAATCGCGTCTGTTTCTTCAGCATCCAGGAGTTGCACCGGAGCTTCGAACTGGAGGCGGTCAGCGTCGTGTCGGTCTCGCCGCTGACCCCGGCGGCCCCCGGGTTGTCCACCGCCTGGGAGGAGGTGGGCGGACTTTTCCGGGACCCGGTGTCCCCCGAGGTGGTCGAGCCCTACCAGTTCTGCTTTGATTCCCCGATGGTGCGGACCTCCCCGCTCTTTGCGGACTATGCGCGGTCCAGCTTCGACGCGGAGACGCCGGTTCTGGTCGGCGTTCGGGACCTGACGCGGCGGATTTTCAACGACTTCAAGTATGATCCTGTCGCCACAACGGTCGCCACGCCCGTTGAGGAGGTGTGGACGAAGCGGCGCGGGGTATGCCAGGACTTTGCCCACCTCGCCATCGCGTGCCTCAGGTCCATCGGGATGCCGGCGCGCTATGTCAGCGGCTATTTGCGGACGCATCCGCCCAAGGGACAGCCGCGCCGGGTGGGGGCCGACGCTTCGCATGCGTGGTTTGAGGTGTTTTGTCCCGGCATCGGCTGGGTGGATTTTGATCCCACGAACAATCTGATGCCGGGGGAGGAGCACATCACCGTCGCGTGCGGACGCGACTTCAGCGATGTCAGCCCGGTGAGCGGGATCATCACCGGCGGCGGTTCCCACGAAGTCCAGGTCTCGGTGGATGTGGCGCCGCTCGGCGAGGCGGACGAGGTTGTGGAGGATTCCGAGATTGGGGATTGAACCCATCGACGCTTCGTTCCCACGCTGGGGCTGGACGCTCATGCGCTACCAGATCCTCCATCGAACCCGGTACCTCTACGCCGCACCGGTCCGCGAGAGCTTCAACGAGGTGCGCCTGAAGCCGGTGACCAACGCCGACCAGACGGTCGAATCCTTCCTCCTGAAGGTTCTGCCGGCCTGCCCGCTGCGGCATTACGAGGATTTCTACGCCAACTGGATCCACCATTTCGAGATCCCGGAGGTCCATTCGACGCTCCTGATCGAGGCCAACACCCGCGTCTCGACCCATAGCCGGTCCCTCGCCCTGGATGCCACGCCGGCGTCGATGGAACGACTGGCGGAGTGTGCGCGGATGGAGCGCTGTTTTGACTATCTGTTGCCCACCCGCTACGTGGATCTTGATCCCGCGACGTGGCGCCTGGCCCTCGACATCACCGCGGGCCAGACCGATATCTGGCAGTCGGCCGTGGCCCTGATGCGCTGGGTGTACGGCAACGTTTCCTACACGCCCCAAAGCACCACGGTGCACACCCGGATGTCCGAGGTCCTGTCGCTCCGGCAGGGGGTTTGTCAGGACCTTGCGCATGTGCTGATCGGACTGTGCCGATCCATCAAGATCCCTGCGCTGTATGTGAGCGGTTATCTGGCCACGGAGCGGGCCAGTGCCACGCACGCCTGGATCGAGGTGTTTCTTCCCGGAGTCGGATGGCAACCCCTGGATCCCACCCATAACGGCACCGCGGACGACACCTACGTGAAAATCGCGGTGGGGAGGGACTATGCGGACGTGACCCCGGTCCGGGGTCATTACAAGGGGACCCAGGACCGCAGGATGGAGGTCGAAGTGTCGATCCAGCCCCTGGATCCGGCCTAGCCTGCCCCCCCAGGAAATCAAGGCTCGCGCTTTTCGGACGTGGCCTGCCGGATCATTTCATCAAAGCGCTTCTGGCCTCCGAAGTAGGCGGCGTTCGTCGAGGGAAACAGGTTCACCTGGTCCAGAAACTCCTGCCACCGGCCGCATCGGAAGGCATAAAAGGCGTAATTGTGGCGATAGCCCGTCTCCCCCGGATAGAGCTTGAAGAACTGTTCGAAGGCCGCCTTCACGTCCGACCATACCCCCTTCTGCCGCCAGTAGGCGGCGCGTTCCTGATCGTTCTGGATCTCCCGGGACGCTTCGAGATGGGCGTCGGCGAGCAGGAGACGGACCGCGCCCGCATAATTGGTGTTGAAGGTGCACTCGCGTCCAAAGGCGATCATGTCCGGAATGCTTCCGTGCCAGCGGGGCCGCAGGTACTCCATTTTGCCGGAGCACAGCGCGTAGTTCGATGGGTCCAGTCGGATGCCCCGTTGGAACCAGGTCTCCATCCGGTTCCGCCCCTGTCCCTGAGCCAGCTCCACACGGATCATTTCCTGGCAGGTGCGGACATCGGTCGGATCCAAACGCCAGGCCGTCTCCAATGCCTCGGAGGCGGTTTGAATCCGCTCCGCGAAGCGCTTCCAGTTTGCCTGACTCACGGTGTTTGCGTAGCCGTTTCCCCGCGCAATCCAGGCATAGTCGAGATAGGCCTGTCCCCTGGCCTGGTGGGCCCACGCCGCGTTGGTCCAGCGCCTGGAGAGCGCCGGTTCCATTGCCCGGAAGGCGTTCCAGCGGTCGGCGCGGTATCCGGCGAGCAGTTCCATGACCGACAGGACCGCGTCGCCGGCCTCGGCGCCGGGAATGGACGGGTCGTCGATGGCTTTCGCCAATTCCGAGTTGAGGGTGTCGAGAAGATCGGCCAGATCCGGGGCGTTGCGGTCCGTCTGGCGGGCGAGACGGACGGCCCAGAGGGTCGCATAGAATTTTCGAATCGCCGGATACCCGCTGTCCTTCATCGCAAGGGCGGTCTTCCTGAAGGCTGCCGCGCTTTCGGCGGTGGAATGGCCTTCGGTGGAGACGAACCGAAGCTGGAGGTATCCGATCATCGGATCGTCACACGCGCTGCCGGCCAGTTGGGGCAGATCCTTCTGCAGATCGCGGAAGAATCCCTCGACCACCTGATTGGTCGTGGAGCGCAGGCGTGCAAACGTCGCGAGGCACTGGCGCGCGGCGGGATCCCAGGCCGGGTTCCGGCGGCCCACCGTGTCGTAGGCACCCACCGTGGTCTTCAAGTTGTAGTCCAGGCGGACCGGATCCAGGAGTGGCGTCAACTCCCCGGCGCAGGCAGTTGCTCCGAAAAGTACGATGAACAGGATGGCCGGGGTTCGAATCACGTCCCGACGCTCGCCGCGGTCCCGGGGTGCGCAAGCCGGAAATCCCGGACGGGCCTCGAATTGGCGGCGGCACTTCCAAGGGGGTCGGCTTCGGCCCCGGCGGGGAGGCGGAGGGATCATGGAACCAGCGACGAAACGGTGCTCCGGAACCCGTGGACTTCCGTCTTGACGTTTACTGGCGTAAAAGCTAGCTGTGGATCGTAATCCACCGGCAAAGGGAAAAGGATCCCGCACCCCGGGAGATTTCTTCCGGATACGCTGAAGAGTGTCTCCGGATGTGACCCGAATCCTCAGCCCATCCCGAACATGCGCCTGCCGATCCTCCCCTGTGCCCTGCTTGTGGTGACGTGCTGCGTGGCCCGGGCGGACGTCGTCGAGTGCGACAATGGGGATCGATACAACGGCCGGGTCCTGTCGATGGACGAGAAGGAGGTCAAACTGCAGAACGACATCGCGGGCACGATTACGATTCCTCGGGTCCGGATTGTCGGGATCCAGTTTCGTCCGGCGCCCGCCCCGGTGGCCACAGGTGCCGCCACCAATGCCCCGGCGGTCCGCGCGCAGGCGCCGACCTGGGATGCGGCATTGCTGGAACGCATCCAGAACGAATACCTCGCCACGGCGACGCCCGAGGCCAACCAGATGTTTCAGGAGATGGTTCAAGGCATGCAATCGGGGCGGATCGCCCTGGGCGATCTTCGAGCCCGGGCGGCCGCGACGTTGAGGGATCTCCGTGCGGCCCAGAAGGAGTCGGGGGAGGATGCGCTGGGGGGGATTCTCGAAACGTACGGTGAGGTGTTGGAGTCCTTTCTTCAGCAGACCGCCGCGGGTGCCCGAGCGCCTGCGGTTCCGTCGGCACGTGCCCAACCCAAGGCGGCTCCCGGCCGATAGACGGGCCGAACCATGACCAACGATCCCCGCACCAGTGGCCGTTCCGGTAAGCGGCCAACTGATTCACGATTCTCGAACCCCATTCCCGGGCTACGCCCTCGGAAGTTCAATCCGGGCCAAGCCGATGGGGATCGTCGGGGTGGGTTGCGGTCGGGGCCCTTCTTTGGGGCCCTGCTGGGCTTCGTGTGGATGTTGGTTCATGGGGTTGGACTCGCCCAGTCGGCGCCCTTTTTTGGAGAGCCTCTGAAGCTCCCAGGACGAATCGAAGCCGAGCACTATGACCTGGGTGGGGAAGGCGTCGCCTATCATGGACGCGGACTTCAGGACACCAATCATGGTGTGGTCGTGACCTTCCCTCCGGGCAGACCCGGCAGTCTGATTCCGGAGTATCAGGACGTTCGGTCGACCAACGTCGTGCTTCGGGCGGGTGAGTGGGTGAACTTCACCGTCGAGGTTGCGGAGGACGGTTACTTCTCGGCCCTGTTTCGGACCTACGGGGCACCGCTTCGCCTTGAAGCTTGCGTACCACTCCCTCCTTGGGTGGCACCCTGTGTTTACTGGGGCACGGCCGTGGTGCGAGCCGAGGTGGATGGGGCAAACTACAGCGGCCCGGTAGCGATCAGCGGACCCGAGGCCTGGGGGGAGCATCCCTTGATTCCTCGATTCTGGATGTCGCGCGGCGTCCACCAAATTCGATGGGTGGTGGAGTCGGTCGAGAACATGGATCCGCCTCAAAGTCCGGGTTGGGCGGGGCTGTTCAACGGCAACCCAGTGAAGACGGACGACTATCAATCAATGTCCATCGCGCTGGACTCGATTCTTGTACTTCCCGCCGTGACCCCATTCCGTTTGGTAACGATTGCCGGTGGAAACCCTGGGTTTCAGGACGGTCAGGGATCGGAAGTGCGATTCGGGAATCCCCGGTCGCTCCTGGGGGAAGCGGCTTCGGGGGATTTGGTGGTCGTGGACACCGGGAACAGCACGATCCGGCTCGTTTCCAAAGAGGGCAATGTCCGGACGCTCGCCGGGTTTCCCAAGAATCCCGTTCGCGATGGTCTGGGAACCAATGCGGGGTTCGGTCCCATCCTCCAGGCTGCGAAGGATGCCTCGGGCACTGTGTTCGTACTCGAGCGCGACCCCGGAGTGGCGAATCGCGTTCGGCGGGTGGATTTGAATGGCGACGTGACGACGTTGTTTCTGGGGAGCGCAGAGGTGACGTATACGGACCCCACGGGCGCCCCTTTAAAAGTTCCGTTGTCCGGAATCCAATTCGACTCCACGGGAAACCTGGAACTCCTGGGTCAATTCTCGCGCCTTGAATTATCGTTCGAGCATGGATTCCAAGAGTACATCGAGATGGTTCGAGGGGTTTCCTTTGCCCTTGAGGGTGGGCAGGTGCGGGAAACCCGATTTTTTCCCGGTGGACTGCCGGATCAGAGCACCCGGGAATTCGGGAATGGCTATTTTTCGAAGCGCAATTCGGTTGCTGAGAATCTGTACTACAAGGATTCCGACGGGGTCGTCTCGGAAGTCACGCCGGGGATGAACTTCAGTTCCATATTTCGCTCGGGCGATGGAGCATTCTTCGCTGCGGAGGGAGGATACTTGGGCGGTGTGGGTCGGTTGGAACCGGCCACGGACCTTTCCCGGCTTTCTGTTTTTACCCGAGGTTTCGGTTCGGTGACGGGGGTTCCCACCGTGTTGGTCTTGCCGACCCACGAGATCCGGATCGAGGCCATGCCCAGTCGTTCTTCTCCCAATGGTCTGACCCGGTTCAATCGCTTCCTGGGGTGGTCGGATGGGTCCACCGAGAATCCCCGTTTTCTTCGCATTGAACGGGACACATTTCTCGAAGCGAATT
The DNA here is from genome assembly GCA_016793645.1 of Verrucomicrobiales bacterium. Classification (GTDB taxonomy): domain Bacteria; phylum Verrucomicrobiota; class Verrucomicrobiia; order Limisphaerales; family UBA9464; genus UBA9464. Next base: position 449 of record JAEUHD010000305.1, on the reverse strand, counting down.
TTGGTGTGGTACTTCCCAATCCCCACGGCGTGGTTCCCGGCTCCGTCCGGTATTTGTCCTCGGGAAGCCTTGAGTTCGCCGTAGTTGGGGATTTTAACCACTATTTCTATCAGTTGGAGGTCTCACAGAATCTCAAGGATTGGCAGATTCCATCGAGCGGAGTTTTCGTGAAGGAAGGCGACGGGTCGGTGGTGAATGGGATTGTTGAGGCTCGTCTGCCTCAGACCTGGGTGTCGGTGCGGACGAAGACCGCCCCCCTTTACCTCCGGGTGCAGTTGCTGGATCGGTGAGGTTCGGTTCGAATCCATCGGCGGTTCCGTCCGGTTCGCGGCTGGGCCGAGTCCCGTACTGAGGAATTGCACCGTAGGGTGCGCGACCCTCTCCCGCGGCGGCTATTGGACGGCGTCGAGGAACGGCACGTGCGGCAGTTGCAGGCGGGAGGCCAGGGC
>JAEUHD010000282.1 GCA_016793645.1 Verrucomicrobiales bacterium | reverse complement strand
TTGGCGTGTGGATGGGATTGCGGGTGAATTTTCGTGCGGCGGGCGGGACTTGAATGGGGCTCGCAGCATGCAAGCCCTCCCGTGGGAAAGGATGGGAGGGACGGCGTGTCGCCGTCCGGGATCAGGTCCGGGGATGGCCGAGTGTGCGGGCTACTTTGCGGAAATCCGGGCCAGGTCCGAATGCCCTTCCAGTTCGTGACGCAGTTCGTCGGCAACCGTGGACTCCGGCGTGACCTTCAGGCCTGCCTCCCAGAGTTCGCGGGCGCGGGTCGGATTCCCCCAGCGCTTCTGGGCGTGGCCGTGATAGAGGTACACGTATTGCCGGAAATCCGGAGCGAACTCCCCGCGATCCGCGCGCTCCTGAAGCCACGCGAAATCAGACTGGACGGTCTCGCGTCGGTGGAACAGGTCGGGGAGAAAGAGGTTGTTGCTGGCACGGGTGAAGCGGGCGTCGGGATCGTCCGGATTCTCCCGGAGCGCGGCGTCCATGACGGCCAGTCCCTCCCGAACCCGCCGTATTCGGGTGCCCGGCCAAATGGGCTCCCGGGCGCTGATGACGATGGCGCTTCCGAGGAGGGTTCGGGCAAACGTGTGGGAGGGTTGGACCCGCACGGCGGACTCCAGGCAGGCGCGGGCCCGTTTCAGCAATTGTGGGGAATCCTTGGCTCCAAACGCCGCCTGGTTGTGGCATTGCAGCGCGGTCCAGACGAGCACCACGACGTTGGTGGGCTCCTCTGAAATCCGATGCTCCAGGGTGGTCAGGTCCGACGGGAGCAGGGGTTGGCCCTGGGAGGTGGCTGCGGCCGCGGCCGGCGATGCCCCGGTGAGAAGGGCGCCGGCAACGACGAGGGCGTGCAGGAGGAGGCGTTGCATGACCACGGCTTGAATGCCATCAGAGCGGAAAAACACAAATTCCAGGATCCGGGAACCGCGGTGCCTGCCGAGGCAAAACCGGTGGACGGTTGAAATCAGTCCACTCTACGCTGGCGGGAGCACCGGGGGTCCCTTACGCGATTGCCGGCACACCATGAACAATTCCGGACGGTCCGAGGCGCAGGTGGGCGAGATTCTCTCGGGCGAAGCATTTCTCCGGGAGCGCCTGCATCCGAGGCGGCGCGATTTCAATTTCCTCTGCTTTACGGACCTGCTGGGGGTGATCCGTCCCTTTGCGGACTCCATCCCGAAGGGGGGGCGTGTGTATGACTACGGCTGCGGGGGTGCGCCCTACGAGGCGCTCTTTGCGCACTGCGCGGAGTATGTCCGGGCCGATCTGATTCCAGGTCCGCGAGTCCAGAAGCGGTTGCGTCCGGACGGCCTCACCGAGGAACCCGACGCTGCGTACGATGCGGTGCTGTCCACGCAGGTGCTCGAGCACGTGCCCGACCCGCTGGCCTATCTCCGCGAGACGCTCCGGATTCTTCGTCCAGGCGGCGAGGCGCTGGTCACCACCCACGGCATGTTTGAGGAGCATGGGTGCCCGTACGACTTCCATCGCTGGACCGTCATCGGACTCGAGCGCGTGGCGCGACAGGCGGGATTCGAGGTGGTGGAGACGCGGAAGCTGACCGCGCAGGTGCGCGGCGCGGTCCAGATGCTGCATTACCTGGTGGAAACCCTGCGCCTTCCCGGGCCGAGGACCCCGGTGTGGTACCTGCTGGATCTGGCACGCCGCGTCCACCGCCGGGCTCTTCGCCCGGTGCTCAACTGGGCGGTGGACCAGTTCGAGGGGCAGGGGGTGGTTCCCGGGGATGGACCGGCGGCGGTGTACGTCGGCATCAGCGCCCGGTTGCGCCGTCCCCAATGAGGATTTCTGCAGCGGTGAGTCCGCTGCCCAGCCCGGGCGCGCGTCGCCTCAGTCGGTCGCGAGCAACACCAGCCGCTCCTGGATTTGTCCGGTCCAGCGGGCGATGTAGCTCATCGAGCGATAGATTTGCTCCAGGCGTTCCAGGGGGAGTGAGGCAGCCCGGTCCGGACGCCCGGGCGAGGGTGCGGACTCCCAGAGTCCGTTCATCGTTTGCAGCTCCGACTCCAGGCTGGTTCGCAGCTGGTGGACCCTGGACTGGAGCGCCTGCAGGCGGTCGAGGTGGTCAAATCCCTCCTGCATCAGCGACACCCGGACCATGGGGGAGGTCGTCTCGGACCGGCGTTTGAGGAAGGCATCGAGATCCCGGCACACCTGGCCCACGTCGACGAAAAGTTCCATCGTGCCCGGGGGAATGCGCTGGATGTCCCTCGGTTTGGAACCGGTTTCGAGTTCGTAGAGGTGCAGCAGGCGGTCCCGAGGTTCCCGGAGCGTGTTGTAGGCGGCGTTCAACTCGGCATGCCGCGTATTGGCGGCCTGCCTTTCCGCATCGCTGGCACCGTGGACCCGATCCGGATGGGAGGCTGCGAGCTGGGGAAGAACCCGGGACTTGAGGGCGTCGGGATCCAGCCATGGAAGCCGGGCCTCGCCGAGGAGGGCGAAGGAATCGGTCACGCGCTGAAGCTCTCGCCGCAGGAGCAGCTGGTGGCCGCGTTGGGGTTCTTCACCTTGAATCCGCCCTCGGTCAGGGCATCCACGTAGTCCAGTTCCGAACCGGTGACATAGAGGGCGCTTTTGGGGTCCACGACGACCCTGACCCCGGCGCTCTCCACCAGGATGTCGCGGTTCTGGGGCTGGTCCTGCAGGTCCATCTTGTATTGCAGTCCGGAGCACCCGCCGCCGACGACGGCGACGCGCAGGACGCCGGCCGGGCGGCCCTGCTTGGTCAGCAGCGAGGTCACCTTGTGGCCGGCGGATTCCGTCAACTTGATCAGCCGCTCATCCCCCACCCGGAAGCCGGGTGTCGGGGCGGATGGGGCTTTGGAACCAATTTTTCCTGCGATCATGACAGCGGCATCCTACGGCCCTTCGATCAGGGGGTCAACGGGCCCGCCGGTCGTTGGTAGTCCAGCCTTCAGGCTGCTCCCCCGCCCACCTGCCACCCTCGCGTCGCCGAATCACAGGCTGAAGCCTGCACTACAAACGCTCCATTCGCCCCGCCAGTTGGTAGTCCAGCCTTCAGGCTGCTCCCCCGCCCACCTGCCACCCTCGCGCCACCGAACCACAGGCTGAAGCCTGCACTACAAGCCCAGCGGGTCGGGCCCCAAACTTACCGCTACGCCTCGGGCGGGCTCTCACGTCACACTCCGCCGCCGTTCCGAATGTTGCGTTTCCGATGGCCGTGGGTTTTGGTCGCCCTGCTGATCGTTGCCGGGTTGGCCCGACTGCGTCTGGACACGGAGGTGTTGCATCTCCTTCCCGGCGACCTGCCGGCAGTGCGGGGACTCCTGCTGCAGCAGCGGTACTTCGCTCCGGCGAGGGGATTGATGATCACGGTGCAGGGTGAGGACCCCGACCGGGTGTCGCGGGCCGCGGAGGCGGTCGCGTCCGCCCTGGGCGGTCGGAGCGATCTGGCACGGGAGGTCCGTTGGCGCCCGCCCTGGCGGGAGCACCCGGAGGACGCCCTGGAGAATCTTGCCTGGCTCTGGTTGCAGCAACCGCCGGGATCCGTCCGGGACCTGGTGCAGCGTCTGCAACCCGGTCGCCTTGAGGACGGGCTTCAGTCGGCGCGGGAGCGTCTCGCCACCTCCCTTGATCCTATGGATCTCGCCCGCGAGGCCTACGATCCCCTGGGCCTGACCCGGATTCCCGGCGCGGAGGGAGTGGGCGGCGGCTTCGAGGAAGGGACGGGTCTGTTCGCGAATCCCGACGGAACCTTCCGGGTCGTGTTCGTCGAGCCCGCCCGGTCGGAGCTCAACTATCGGGACGTGGCGTCCTGGCTGGACTCCGTGCGGGCCGTGGCCCGGGATTCCGTGTCCGCGGCCGGGATGGCGGGGGGGGAGGTCCGGATGGGATTTACGGGGAGTCCTGCGTTTGTCGCCGAGATCTCCGCCGGAATGGAGCGCGACCTGAAGAACTCGGTGCTGTCCACGGTGGTGTTGATCGCGCTGCTCTTCTGGATGGCGCATCGTACGTGGCGTCCCCTGGGGTGGCTGCTGGTCTCGCTGGGGCTGATCCTGGTGGTGACGCTGGCCCTTGGGGGATTGCTGTTCGGCACGCTGAACGTGCTGAGTGTTGGGTTTGCCGCGGTGCTGCTCGGGCTGGCGGTCGACTACGGGTTGGTCGGCTATCAGGAGGCCGCCGCCTCGCCCGGTTCCACTCCGGAGCAGGTGAGGCGCGAAGTGTCGCGTGGAGTGTGGTACTCCGCGGGAACGACGGCCGGCACGTTTCTGTTGCTGGGTTTCACCGGTCTGCCCGGACTGGCCCGGCTGGGACAGCTCACGGCCCTGGGGCTGCTCGTGGGAGCGGTGGTGATGCTCTACGTCTTCCTGCCGCGGGTGTGTCCGGTGGTCAACGCGGGGACGGCGGGAGCCGGACCTGACGGGGTCGTGCCGGTCCGGACGCGGGGAAGCCGGTCGCTGTGGCCCACGGCCATTCTGGTTGCGGGCGTGGGTCTCCTTCTCGCGTGGCGGGGAATCCCGGTGCTGACGACGGGGGATGACCCGCTGCGTCCCCGCTCCAGCAGCGCATATGCCGCGATGGATGAACTCAAGGCCGGACTCGGGCGTGCGCGCGAACCCCTGCGCCTGTTGTTCCGCGGGCCGGACCTGGACGCGGTTTCCCGGCAGTTGGACGCGGCGCGCGCGACCCTGGCACAGGCCCGCGAGCGGGGCACCGTCGGGACGTTTGACCTGCCGGATGGTTTCTGGCCGCGTCCGGACCATGCTTCGGAGAATGCACCGTCGGTTCGTGACCTGGTTTTGCGGGGTCCTCGATTGCGCGCGGCGGTCCTGGAAGCCGGTTTCAAGAGCAACGCCGTGGAGGTTGCGGACGGCCTGTTGCGCGCCTGGCCAAAGCTGGTGGCTTCGGGCGGATCCCAATGGCCGAGCAACGCCACTGCGCGGTGGCTCACCGGACAGTTCGTGTCCCGCGCCGAGAATGGCGACTGGCTGGCCCTGGGGGCGGTGTCGTCGGGGCCGGAGGGCATTCCGGGTGAGGCGTTGGGCGGACTTCCGGACTCCGTGCTGGTCAGCAGTTGGGACACCCTGAGCCAGGTGCTGGTGGGGCACGTAAAGCGGCGGATTACGGTGTTGTCGATCCTGATTGCCGCCGCGCTGGTGGGGTGCCTCTGGATGGCCTTCCGGCGGTGGCGGGAGGTTCTCCTCAGCCTGGGAGCCCTGTTCCTGAGCTTCGCGCTGCTTCTGGCGGCGATGGCCGCGGTGCATGGCTCCTGGAACCTTCTGAGTCTGGTCGCCATCCCGCTGCTTCTGGGCACGTCCGTGGACTCGACGATCCACATCCAGCTCGCCCTGCGCCGGCACCGTGGGGACGGGCGGGCGGTCTGGCGGACCACCGGGCGGGCCCTGCTGCTGTGCGCCGCCGCCAATATCGCCGGCTTTGGCTCCCTCGCCTGGAGCAGCAATCTCGGACTCGCCAGCCTGGACGTCGTGTGCGCGGTGGGGGTCGCCTGTGTGTTCGTGGTCTGCGCGGGGCTGCTTCCCGCGTGGTGGCGCGCCGCGGGTGGCGTCGGGCGCGAGCGTCCGGAATCCGGCCCCCCGTCGGCGCTGTATGGGCCGGGGCTTTGGAAACTGGGTGGAATCATCGCCCGGATCCTGCCGGATGGCGTGGCGTCCTGGCTTGCCCGGGCGGGGGCGGCTCTTTACCGGCTTACCCGGCCGGATCGTGTGGCTGTGGTGACCGCGAATCTTCGACCGGTGGTGGGGCATGAACCGGGGATCGCGGAGCGGGCTGCCCGGGACAATTTCCGCCAGTTTGCCCTGAAGCTGGTGGATCTCTGGCGACAGGAGGCGGGCGTTTCCTTTGAGGAACGGGTGCGCCCGGGAGGAGGCTGGGAGCAGTTTTCGTCGGCCCGCTCGGGGGGGCGGGGGGTGTTGCTGGTGACGCCCCATCTGGGCAACTGGGAGCTGGGCACGGTGCTCCTCAAGCGCGAAGGTGTGCGTCCGCTCGTCCTGACCGCGCCCGAACCCGGGGGGCGCTTCACGGAACTGCGCGCCGCCGCCCGGGCACGCCAGGGGGTGGATACCCTCGTGGTGGGAGAGGACCCGTTCGCCTTCGTGGAGGTGATCCGGCGGCTTCAGGATGGCGGGATGGTGGCGCTGCTGCTGGATCGTCCGCCGGAGGCCACCGCGGTGTCCGTGGAGTTCCTTGGACTCCCATTTCGCGCCAGCGTTGCGGTTGCGGAGTTGGCCCGCGCCTCGGGAGCCGCCGTCCTGCCGGTGTATATCGTCCGCGAGGGCACGGGGTATCGGGCGGAAGCGCTGGAACCTCTCGCCTATGATCGCCGCGCCCTGGGAAGCCGGGACGAGCGCGTCGCGTTCACGGGACGAATCCTGCGTGCCTTCGAGCCGGCCGTGCGGCAGTTTCCCGACCAATGGTTTCACTTTGTCCCGGTGTGGCATCCCGGAGAATCGTCGGAGCGCTCCGGATCCTCCTCCTCCTGACGGGGGCGGGGGGCGGGGGCGCCGTGAGCGCCGACGGGGTGGCGGATGCGGCACTGGATCGTTGGCTGGATGCCCAGGCGGGGCTGACGTCGTGGAAGTCGGAGTTTGTCCAGACCCGACATTTGGAGGCACTGACCCAGCCGTTGAGCGCGCCCGGGACGGTGTGGTTTGTGGCACCCGACCGGTTTCGATGGGAATTGGGACGCCCCGTCCGGTCCATCGCCCTCCGGGATGGGTCCAATCTCTGGATGTTGTCGCCGCCGTTGAAGCGCGCCGAGCGCTATGAACTCGCAACGGTGGCGCAGGGACCGATGAAGGACGCGCTGACCCTGCTGGATTCCGGTTTTCCCCGGAACGGTGCCGAGTTCCGAAAGCGCTTCGAGCTCCTCCAGTTCAGCGGCACGAACGCGACGTGGATGTTCCGTCTGCGGCCGCGCAGCCTGGCAACGCGGCGGCTGTTGCCCGCGTTGTCCCTGGAGGTGCGGACCAACGACCTTGCCCTGGTCGCCTCGGAACTGGAATTCAGCGACGGTTCCCGGATGCGCAATGACTTCACCGGATCGGAACGCAACCCGTCCATCCCCCCGGACACCTTCGCTCCGGTCCTGGATCCGGGCTGGAAGATCACCACCCCTGCGGCCCCGCGATGAATGCTGCGCTGGAACGTCTCCCGCATGGGCCGGAGTTCAGGTTTCTCGACCGGATGGTGTCCCTGGAACCCGGTGTGTCCGGTGTGGGTGAGTATGCGTTGCGAGGGGACGAGGGATTCCTGAGGGGGCACTTCCCGGGGGATCCGATGATGCCCGGCGTGCTGTTGCTGGAGGCCGCCGCCCAGTTGGCCGGGGTCGTGGCGCAGTCGGATCCCGCGCTGGTTCCCCTGCCGGGACTGAAGCTCACGGCCATCCGTGCCGCCAAGATCCTCGGCACGGCGCGACCGGGCGATGTGGTGGTGCTCCACGCGCGCGTCACGGGGCGGATGGGTCCGCTGATCCAGGCGCAGGCGACCGCGACGCTTCGGGGCACCTTGCTGTTGCAGTGTGAAGTGACCCTGGCGGGAGGGGCGGCGTGACGGCTATCCGGATCCCGCCAGCAGGTGTCCACGCCAGGCCGCCCGGGAGATTTTTCCCCGGGCGTTGACCTCGAGGGCGGGAACGCGGTGCCAGACTTTCGGCACCTGCCACGGATGCAGTCGCTGCAGGAGAAATTCCCGAAGCTCCGCGTCGGACGCGGGGCCCTCCACCTGGACCACGGCGGCCACGAGATCCCCGAGGGCCGCGTCGCGGGGGAGTCCGAGCACCAATGCGGCCCGGACCGCGGGATGCCGAAGCAGTTCGGACTCGACCGTCTCGGGTTGCAACTTGCGGCCGGCGACGTTGATGACATCCCCCGAGCGGCCGCGCAGGTGCACGGCGCCTTCGGGATCCAGATCCACCCGGTCCTGACTGCAATACGTGCCTGCGGAAAGTCGCGGATCCGGTTCAGGCCAGTAACCCTCCCCCACGGCGGGGCCTCGGACCCGGAGACACCCTTCCCCGTCCTGGGTGACCGAAACGCCCGTGAGGGGTTTCCCGGCGAGGGCGGAATCCCTCCGGGGGAATGGCGAGGCGTCGTAGGCGATGCCGCCGCATTCGGACGCCCCGAGGAAATTGTGCAGCTTGAGTCCGTGGCGCCCGAAAACCGCCTCCTCCAGCGGCAGGGGCAGCGGCGCGCCTGCGGAAATGGCCAGGGAGATCGCGGGGGAGAGTGCGCCCGCCTCAAACCAGGTGGACCAAAGCGCGGGGACCGCCGGCAGGGTCAGGGGAATTCCGCCGCTGGCGCGGAGGGCTTCGGAGATCGCCGCCGGCAGGGGTGAGGGCGCGAGGTACAGCGGGATCCCGTGGAGGAACAACGGCAGGACCAGGTTCGAGAACCCGTAGCTGTGTGCAAGGGAGATCACGCCGAGGTTGGGGCGCTCGGGACGCAGGCCCATGGTGGCGACGATGGCGTCCGCGTCTGCGGCCAGTTGGGACCCGGTGAATCGGATGCACCGGGAGGCTCCGGTGGTTCCGGACGTCTGCTTGAGCAGGGCGGTGTCCGGGGGCGGTGTGGGCACGGCGGGGGGAGTCAGGCCGGGCTCCAGGGGGATCAGCAGGCGGCCATGGCGCCACGCATGGAGTACGGACAGCAGGAATCCCACGGTCTGGCCGGAGGGGCAGATCCAGGGGGTCCCGGGCACGGATCCGGCGTCGGCGGCCGAGGCGAGCCCCCGAAACGACCACGACTGGCCGGTGCCCAGATCGCGAACGGCCACCGCGCTCCCGAAGCGGGCCACGGTGTTTCTCCAGCGCTCCTCCAACATGTCGCCGCGTGTCTGCCGGGGGACGGTGTCCGCCGCAAGCCCAATGGTTCCGCCGGGAGTCCGCGTCCGATCTCCCTTTGTCCGTTCGAGGACACCCGATACGCTGGCGGCATGCTCGTTCGTGCCCTGCTGGTCCTGGGTGTCACCCTCGCCTTCGTGGTCGATGCCGCCGAGATCCGCGCGGCCCGGTCGGTCCATCTGGGCTACCCGGCCCCGGAGGGCCGCCTGTTCTACAACGAGATGGTGATCGAGGAGTCCGTCAACGGGAGCTACTTCATGGCCTGCGGATGGAACACGGGCTACTTCGGGCTCCAGCAACTGGACCGACCGGACCAAAAGGTCGTGATTTTCTCCGTCTGGGATCCCTCCAAGGGGGATGATCCCTCCGCCGTGAAGACCGAGGATCGCGTCGAACTGCTCCACGAGGGGGAGGGCGTGCGGATCCGGCGCTTTGGCGGGGAAGGCACGGGAGGGCAATGCATGGCTCCGTTTGCGTGGACGGTGGGGGGCACCAACCGGTTTCTGCTGCGCGGGGAGGTCCAGGGAACGAAGACCGCCTACACGGCGTGGGTGGGGCGCCCCGACGGTTCCGGATGGTGGAAGCTCGCGACCTTCCGGACCCGCACCGGAGGGAGCCCGCTGAGCGGCTATTATTCCTTTGTGGAGGATTTTCGACGCGATGGAACCAGCGCCCGGGAGGCGCGGCGCGCACGGTTTGGAAATGGCTGGGTGCGGACGACCCAAAGTGACTGGATTTCCCTGACCCGCGCCCGGTTCACGGCATCGGGCGCCGAATGGGAGGCGAAGGATACGATCAATGCGGGTCAGCTCAACGGATGGTTCTTCCTCCAGACCGGCGGGGACACCCGCCAGCAGCAGGCGTTGAAGTCCGTGATGGAACGCGCCCCATGGGGTGTGGCGCTTCCGGATCTCTCCGCGACCGCTGATCCGTAGGAGCCGGATCCGCTGCCGATGTCCGGACCGCAAAAGCAAAACGCCGCCCGGAAACCGGGCGGCGTCTTGACGGAAACACTGCGGATCAGTTGAACGTGTAGTTCACGCCGCAGGTGAGCTGATAGTCGTTCTTCTCACGATAGATGATCGGATTCGTATCCACGTAGGACGCCGGCTGGCTGCGATACCAGTCGCGGAAAACCACCACGAGGGAGAAGTCCTTGTAGAGCTGCGTTTCGACGCCAACAGCGGCGGTCATCACGTAGTTGCTCCACTTGTCGATCTGGGGGAGGAACTCGAAGGTCTGGAACAGGCGCGACTTCTCGGTGAACTTCCACTCGAAGTTGTCGGCAAATCGGATGGTGGCGTAGTCGTTGTAGCCCGTGCCGACCAGCTCCTCCCAGACATAGCCGGGACCGGTTTCCACCGACAGCTTCAGGTTCTGCTTCTTGATGAGGTAGTAGCCGATCGTGGCGGTTCCGGCGACACGGTAGTCCACGCCTGCAATCTCGTCGTGACGGCCGCTGAAGCGCCCGCCGACGTAAAGCCGGTCGGTCAGCAACCGGTCATAGGAGAGGAAGCCGCCGTAGTTGTTGACGTTGGTGGTGTCGGTATCCGTCAACGACTGGTTCGGCCCGCCGGGGTCATTGACCGTCGTGGTGGTCGAGGTGCCGTAGTTCGCGTCCGCGCCGAAGGACAGGATATTGGCGCCCGTGGCACCCCATTCCTTCACGGTGAGGACGTTGCCGTTGACATTGAAGGTCTCGGAATTGCCGCCGGTGAGCGACAGGCCGAGGCCGAGGGTGGTTTTCCAGTCCTTCGGCGCGGGGGCATCCTGCGCACAAAGCTGGGGCAGCAGCGCCACGGAGGCGAGCGCGGCCGCACGAGGGAGGGATCGGGTGAATTGTTTCATGATCAACGGGGGCGGGTTGTATCGTGACGCCGCCGTCGGCGCAACGCCCGAAATCCGCGGGGCAAACGACGGGTGTCCGGACGGGTGGGTTCCTGCCGGGAGGGACCCGGGGCGCGTTTCCACGGGCCGGGTCTCAGCGGTCCAGTTGGTTCCAATAGTCCTTCTCCGCAGCGAGGAAGTGACCATTGATCATGTACGAACCGCCCAGGACGTTCTTGAGCGGGAATCCGGCCGGGACGTTTTGCCGCAACATGACGTCGAGATAGAACCGGCCCCAGGCGAAATCGGGATCCCCGAAGAACCGGGCCCGCATGGGCTGGTCCGCCCAATACGGGGACAGGTACACGGCCCGGATGGGGCGTCGTGCCTCGGCGAATACGAAGAAGTCCTCACGGCGGTTGTTGACGTTGGCCTCGGGGTCATCCAGGACGCGCAGGGTTGCCCAGACGCATTCCCGCGGACCGTACCAGGCGACCGCCCAGGGAATGTCGCTCATGAAGAGTGTATTCTGCGGGGTGAATCCCGCGAATTCCCGGATGATGGCCGGGCGGTAGGGCGGATCGCACAGGGCCAGGGAGCGTGGCGGGAGGCAGGTGATCAGAAAGGGGGCGCTCAATCCAAAGAGGACCACGTTCAGCACCAGCGTCCGGAGCAGCGGGGCCGGCCATTCGATCTGGTCCAGCAGGAGCACCACCAATCCCGCCCCGAAAACAAACGCCACCGGGGCGAGGGTGACGATCAGGTTTTCCCCGGTGATGAAGCCGAACCCGGTGGAGAGCGAGGTGCGGATGGCGGACTGGATCACCGTCAGGATCCCGAGCGTGGCGACGACGAACCATCGGATTCGATTTCGCGTGTCATCCCGGAACGGGACGAGCAGGCCGACCAGAAAGAAGGCGGTGAGCCAGCTGCCACCCAACCGGGGAATCTCGTCGCGCAGGGTGTCCCCGACGTTCCGGACCAGTTTATAGACCGGCTCCATCCGGTGCATCTGGTCAAGGCGGGGGTGCTGTGAACGCTCGAGGCGGTCTCCCGCAAAGGATTCCGTGTTCGCGATGACCGAGTGCAGGGTGATGCCGAACGGGTTTCCGCACAGGCGCCAATTGCGGACCAGCCAGGGCACCGACAGGACGGCCACCGTCACGAGGAGCAGGAGGACCAGGCGGCCCTTCCATTTCCCCCCGCGCCACAACACAAAGGCCGACACCGGCACCACGAGCCAGGCAAACGCGTAGCGCGTCATGCAGGCGATCCCGATCACGATGCCGGCCCCGAGGACGAGCGACGCCAGGCGGCTTCCCGAGGGGGCCGGTGCCGCCGCGGCGCGATCCAGGCTCACCAGGAGATGCACCAGAACCAGGACCAGCAGCATCAACAACAGGGTGGGCAAACCGGAATTTGCGAATCGCCAGAAGTGTTCCGTGACCAGCGTGGTGCCGGCGGCGAGGAAACCGACGGTGGGGTCGAAGAGGCGGCGTCCGAGCCAGGCCACGAGAACAACGATCACCGCGAAAATGGCCAGGTTCGCCGTGCTGATGGCGACCTCCGCATAGGGACGCCGGAAGAACTGATCCGTCGGGAGGCCGTAGTGGAACTGTGCCGGCAGGACCTTGAAGAGCGCTGCCAGCAGCACCGGATAGACCGGGGGATTCTCCAGATCCGGATGCGGTGCGGTGATGACGGCCTGGGGGTCGGCACCGACGGCGATGGCCCGCTCCTGGAGCAGATGGAGGCTGAGCGGACGGATGAAGGAGGTCGTATAGCCGCGTCCTTCAGCGAGGTTGCGCCCGAGTTGGGCGGCGTCCATGGCGTCCGGCGCCGAGAAGTTCCTGGCCTCGGTGGTCTGGTAGATCACCACAAACAGGACCACGAGGATCACCGCCAGGAGTCTGCGGAGCCAGACCTGGCCGGCACCCACCTCGAGGTAGTGGACCAGCGTCTGGATCCCTGATGGGGGGTCGGAAGGCTTCATGCGTTCGAACCGTCAGGATGCCCATGAGCGGGCGGGGAAGAAAAGCGTTCCCTGTCGCCGTATCTTCGTTGGGCCTCCCCTTGTGACCGGCATTGGGTGCACGCGTTCATGGTTTGTTGTGGGAGTTCGCGTCGGGAGGGCCTTCGGTCCCTTTCCCAACTTGCCTCTTCAATCTCCCCCTCGATTTCGTGCAGGATAGCCCCGTGAGATTCACCCGCCTGAGGCTGAAGAACTGGCGAAACTTCAAGGAGGTTGACCTTCAGTTGGGGAAGCGCCTGTTCATCACAGGCCCGAACGCCAGCGGGAAATCGAACCTCTTGGACGCGTTCCGGTTTCTCCGGGACATCGCCAAGGAGGGAGGGGGGGTACAGGAGGCGGTCCGGGAGCGGGGTGGCCTTTCCAAGATTCGCTGTCTGGCTGCTCGCAAGAATCCCGAGGTGGTCATTGCAGTAGACCTCGCTTCAGGAGACGAGGAGTCGCCGACCCGATGGTTCTACGAAATTGCGCTGGTTCAACAGAGTCGCGGACTTCGACGGGTTCTGGTGCAGCGTGAGGTGGTCCGAAGGAACGGGGAATCGGTACTGGATCGTCCCGAGGACGTGGATCGACAGGACGATCTTCGATTGACCGAGACCCATCTCGAACAAATCAGCCGAAACCAAACGTTCCGGCCGATCGCTGAAGCATTCCGAAGAATCCTTTATCTCCACCTCGTCCCTCAATTGCTCAAGTTTCCCCAACTCGCCCAGCGTGATTTCCCGGGGGAAGATCCCTTTGGAGTCCGCTTTCTGGAGCGGGTGATGGAGACGCCTGAGAAGACCCGTCGGGCCCGTCTCAAAAAGATCGAGACTGCCCTGAAGGCGGCCGTCCCCGAATTGCAAAATCTGACGGTCTCCAAGGACGAAATGGGGGTTCCTCATCTGGAGGCCGTGTACCAGCATTGGCGCCCCGATGCCGGGCGGCAACGGGAAGACCAGTTCTCCGATGGGACGCTGCGTCTGATTGGACTCTTGTGGACCCTGCTCGAGGGCGACGATCTCCTCCTGCTGGAGGAACCGGAATTGTCGCTCCACTCGGCCATTGTGAAGCGGCTTCCTGAATTGATTTGGAGAATGCAGCAGGCGCGAGGACGTCAGGTCTTTGTTTCCTCCCACAGTGCCGAGATCTTCTCGAACGAGGGGATTCTGCCGGAGAATATCGCCCTGCTGGCACCCCAGGGCAGCGAAGGCACTCACGTTCGGCTGGCATCGGATATCGCGGAGATCCAGTGTCTTCTGGACGAAGGTATGAGTCCCGCGGAGGCGGTTCTTCCCCGCACCGCCCCGGATCGCATCGTGCAACTGAGTCTCTTCGATTGAAGACGGTCATCCCCATCGATTTGGTGACCGAGGATGATCTCAGTGAGGCAATCCTTCGGCGGATTCTCCGGGATCGAAGGACTTTCGCCCAATACGAATGCAGGACGCCCTATCAGAACAGCGGCTCCGGGCAGTTGCGCAGGAATGCGCGGGCGTTCAATGCAATGGCCCGTTTATGTCCGGTTTTGCTACTGACTGATTTGGATCGCTATCCGTGTCCGCCGGCGTTGGTCCGCGAGTGGCTGCCGTCAGGGAGAAATTCCGAATTCCTTTTTCGGATTGCAGTTCGGGAGGTGGAGGCGTGGTTGCTGGGATCCTCGGAGGAACTGAATGAGTTTCTTCGACTCCGCCGGATCCGTGTTTATCCGGACCCAGAGTGCCTTATGGATCCCAAGGAGTTTCTCCTCGATCTCGCCTACGAATCCTCGTCGAGGGAAATTCGCGAATCCGTGGTGCAAGTGGATCGAAATGGCAGAAAACGTCAGGGTCCCGCGTACAATTCCGTCCTTTCCGAGTTCGTGGGAGGCCCTTGGAACTGGAAGTCAGCCTCGACCCGCTGCCCGAGTCTGAAGGGGCTCCTTGAAAAACTGGAATCTCTGGAGCGACGTCGGAGGTCAGGCTGACCTGCACGTTCAAGTTCCGATTCAGAATCCCTCCAGGGAGAATTCGTGGAGGCGGCGGTGGAGGGTACGCCGGCTGATGCCCAGCTTCTTGGCGGCGAGGGAGCGGTTGCCGTCGGTCTCCTGCAGGGCGTGGATCAGCAGTTGGCGTTCGGCATCCTTCATCGTGAGCTTGCCGCCCGCGAGCTGTTCGCGCGTCTGCTGCTCGGTGTAGTCCGCCTGGGGCGTCCGCACCGCCGGGGGCAGGTCCCGCGGCGTCACCTGTTCGCCGCGGCACAACACCACGGCGTGCTCCACCGCGGCCCGGAGTTCTCGGACGTTTCCCGGCCAGTGGTAGCGGAGCAGCAGGTCCATGGCATCCGTGCTGAATCCCTTGACCGGCTTGCCGTTGTCGGCGGCGAATTCCTTGAGGAAGGCCGTGGCGAGCGCCGGGATGTCCACCACGCGTTCCCGAAGCGGCGGCAGGTGGATGGGCACCACCGCCAGGCGGTAGTAGAGGTCCTCGCGGAAACGCCCGGCCTTCACGAGCGCCGGAAGATCCTTGTTGGTGGCGGTGATCAGGCGGACGTCCGCCGTGAGCGTCTTGTTTGAACCCAGCCGCTCGTAGGTCCGTTCCCCGAGAAACCGCAGGAGCTTCACCTGGGTGGCCGGGTCCAGTTCGCCGATCTCGTCGAGGAAAAGGCTTCCCCCCTGCGCCTGCTCGATGCGCCCGATGCGACGCTCGTGCGCTCCGGTGTAGGCGCCGCGTTCGGCCCCAAAGAGTTCACTCTCCAGCAGCGTCGCGGGCAGGGCGGCGCAGTTGGTCGTGACCATCGGCCCGCGGGCCCGTGGACTGTTCTGGTGCACCGCCTTGGCGACCAGCTCCTTGCCGGTGCCGCTCTCGCCGGTGATCAGGACCGTCGCCTTGGTGGGCGCCACTGCGTGAAGCGTCTCAAAGACCTCCTTCATCGCCGGGGATTCCCCGATGATCTGCGCCAGTCCGAACTTCTGGTCCAGACGCTGGTGCAACTGCGTGTTCTCCACCTCCAGGGTCTGGCGCTTCAGCGCGCGCTGAATGCGCAGTTCCAACTCGTCGATCTGGAGTTTGCCCTTGGAAATGTAGTCGTCGGCCCCCTCCTTCATCGCCTGCACCGCGACATCCTCCGACCCGTAGGCCGTCATCAGGATGCAGACCGGCGGCTTGGGCAGGGACTTGGCCCGCTGGATCAGACGGAGTCCGTCCTCACCCGCCATGCGGAGGTCGGTGAGCAGCACCGTGAAATCTTCCTTCTCCAGGAGCTGCCAGGCCGTGGCGGCATCCTCGGCGACATAGACGTCAAACTTGTCCTCCAGCGCCGCGCGCAGGCCCTCGCGCGTCGGCTTCTCGTCATCGACAATGAGCAGGGTGGGGGTCGTCATGAGGGGATGGCGGTGTCCCGGTCCGGTCGCATCGACGCCAGTCTGGGACCGCGTCGCGAAAGTTCAAGGTTGGCGCGGGGATTCCGGCGCCACCGGAGAGGGTGAAGGAGGGGGCATGGGCGAAGGTGAGGGGAACTCCAGCGCAATCAGCTTCTGTCGCGGCAGCCGGATCCGGAACGTGGTGCCGCGGCCCACCTCGCTTTCGACGTCAATGCGGCCGCCGTGGTCCCGCACGATCCGCTGCACCACCATCAGTCCCAGTCCGCTCCCCCGTCGTTTGGTGGTGTAGAGGGGTTCGAACAGCCGGTTCAGTTGATCCGCGGCGATGCCCGATCCGGTATCCGCCACGGCGAGCCATACGTCGTCGGGAGTGGTGCCGGTGGACAGCGTCAGCGTGCCGCCCTTGGTCATGGATTGCATGGCGTTCTTCACCAGATTCAGCAGGGCCTGCTTGATCTGGGCGGGATCCAGTCGCACCTCCGGGATGCCCCGTCCGAGCCGGGTGACGACCTGAAGCCCGCGATTTTCAAGTTCGGGTCCCAGCAACCGGAGCGCCTCATCCACGACGTCGTTGACGGAACCGTCCCGCAGTCGCGGCGCGGAGGGGCGCACCGCCTGGAGGAAGTCGGTGATGATGTAATCCAGCCGCGTCACCTCGCCCTTGGCGACCTCGAGGTAGCGCTCCAGTCGCTCCGCGACCGGGCCCGGATCGGTCGTGCTCCGCCCCTGCAGTTTGCGCACTTCGCGATCCATGAGCTGGAGGTGGATGTGGAGGGCGTTGAGCGGATTCCCAATCTCGTGGGCCACGCTGGCCGCGAGCAGGGTGAGCGCATGACCCCGCTCGGCCTCCACCGTCTTGCGGGTCGTGTGGCGAAGTTCCGTGGCGTCGTGCAGCACCAGGACCAGGCGCGCCCCGGGATCGTCCTCGATGGGGGCGGCGTAAAGCCGCAGGTACCGCGGGCGCGGGATCTGGAGCTCCAGTTCACAACGGACGACCCGTCCCTGGGTTGCCGGGCGGAGGAGCGCCGCGTCCAGTTCGGGAAGGACGCGGGAGAGGGGTTGGTTCAGCGTGGCATCCGGGGACACGCTCAGGATCTGCGCCGCGGACTGGTTGAGGTACGCCACCTTCCCGGAGTGGTCGAGCACCACGATGCCGTCCTCGATGGTGTTGAACAGGGTCCCCAGCAGCGCCCGTTCCCGCTGCAGCCTCTGGACGACACTCTGCAGCCCCTCGGGATCGAGCCGGTTCAACCGGTTCAGCACCTTGTCGAGGAACCCTGACTTTGAGCGGCCGGTCTTGTTCAGAGCCATCGCTTGCGCCGGAAATAGAGGAAGGTCAGCACCGTGGTGATGCCCGTGAGGACGATGGCGTAGAGGTAGCCGTGCCGCCATTTCAACTCCGGCATGCTTTCAAAATTCATGCCGTACCAGGTGCCCACAATCATGAGGGGCGTCGTGATCACGGTGATCAGCGTCAGCAGTTTGACGACCTCGCTGGTCTGGTTGGCGGAGATGTTGAGGTAGATCTGGAGGATGTTGGACAGCGAATCCGCGTAGTTCTGAGCCAGTTCGCTGATGTGGTACAGGCCGTCGTAGACGTTCCGGTAGTAGGGGACGAGGTGGGCGCGCACCAGCTTGAACTCCCCGCGCGCAAACCGGGCCATGACCTCGCGCTGCGGACCGATGATCTGGCGCAGGTGGATGATCTCCTTCTTCAGCCGGAGGATGGTCTCGATGGTGCCCGGCTCCGGACGGCGCAGGACGCTGTCCTCCAGCTCCGCAATCTGCAGGCTCAGTTGCTCGAGGGCCGGCTTGTAGTTGTCCACGAGACTGTCGAGCAGGGCGTGGGCCACGCGATCCGGGGCGCGGGCGACGTGGACGGTGCTCCGGAGGCAGCGATCCTCGGTTTCCTGGATGCACCGGAGGGGGACCGGGTGGTAGGTCACGAGGAAATTCTTCCCGAGGAAGAAATTGAGTTCCCGGGTGTCGAACAGGCCGTTCTGCAGATTGAAGTCCACGGCGTGGATGACCATGAAAAGATACGGCGAGAACTTGTCGTCCTCCTTGGGCTCGTAGCTTTCCACCTTGGGGGAGGGGCTTTCGCCCAGGCAGTCCTCCACGGACAGGGTGTGGAAGTGGAAGACGCCATCGAGGATGTGACGGGCCTCCTCCGCGGTTGCCGCCTCGATGTCCACCCAGAGAAACAGGTTGGTGTCCGCCAGCAGGGTCGGCATCAGGAACATTTCGATGTCCCGGGAATGCAACCGTCCGGTGGTGGTGAAGGAGAACGAACGGATCATGAGGATCGGGGTCGAGGGTAGGAGACCGGCCCGGGGAAGGAAGCCGGAAGACGCGTCCCGGGGTGGGGCCTGTGCCGCCGCGAAAACTTCCCGCGAATGCCGGCTGGCGTTTTGTCGTCGCGTGGGGAGAACTAGAACCATGCGCCTCCGGAATCCCCGTCCCGCACCCGCCGGCTTCACCCTGATCGAGCTGCTGGTGGTCATCGCCATCATTGCCATTCTCGCCGGAATGCTTCTCCCGGCGCTCGCCCGGGCAAAGGCCAAGGCGCAAAGCATCAAGTGCATCAGCAACCAGAAGCAGATCGGGCTCGCCTTCAAGATGTACGCCGATGACAACCGCGACTTCTTCCCGGTGCATTCCGGATGGGGCGATGTCGGCGGCAAGTACTGGACCAACGCCAACGTGTCCGGAAATGCGGGCGATTACGGCGGACGCACCGCGGAGACCAACCGCCCGTTGAACATCTACGCGGGCGGTCCCGCCGTCTTCCAGTGCCCGTCCGACCAGGGGGATGAATTGAATCCACAGGTGAAGTCCTGCTGGCTGGGATGGGGCAACAGCTACCTCCCGGAGTGGGCCGTGGATGCCTTTCGCGTCAAGCACGTCACCGGCGATTCACGGCCCTCGGCGAAGGGGACCCCGGCGGCGATCTCGATCCGCGAATCCGAGATCGCCCGCAGCCCGTCCAACAAGCTGATCCAGGCCGACTGGGTGTGGCACGCCAACCGGCCGAGCTCCTCCAAGCGGACCGCCTGGCATACCGCGCGGGGCAAGCGCTTCGTCAATGTCCTGTTCGGGGACTCGCACGTGGAGAACTTCCGGTTCCCCGCGCAGATGGACAGTTGGATGAGCACGGCGCCCAATCCCACCTTCCAGTGGTGGTAGCTGCCGCTCGCCCTCCGGGCACGTTCCAGGAACCTCCTGGACGACAAGTTCCTGTGCCCTCCCCGAGATGGGTGACTTCCCGGTTGTGTCTTTTCGCGGGAAGCGGGACGCCGTAGCCTTGGTCCATGACGCTTGCCCAGTTGGCCGCCCAGGTGAAGTCCGGAGCGATTGACACCGTCCTCGTCGCCTTTCCCGATCCCTTCGGACGTCTCGTGGGAAAGCGCTTTCGGGCGGACTTCTTTCTCAAGTCCGTCGCCGGCCACGGCACCCACGGATGCAACTACCTCCTGACGGTGAACCTGGAGATGGATCCTCTGGACGGATTCGCCGTGGCCAATTGGGAGTCGGGATTCGGCGATTTTGAGATGCGTCCGGATCCGGATACGATCCGAATCCTCCCGTGGCAGGCGGCGTCCGCGCTGGTGATCTGCGATCTGCACCGTCCGGACGGCGCACGGGTCCCCGAGGCGCCCCGGTCGGTGCTGCGCCGGCAGCTCGAGCGTCTGGAGTCCCTGGGGTTCACCTGCCAGTGCGCGAGTGAGTTGGAGTTCTACCTCTTCAACCAGACGTACACCTCCGCCCATGCGGCGGGCTACCGGGACCTGGCGCCGTCCAGCGACTACCGCATCGACTATCACCTCATGCAGCCCACCCGTGACGAGCCGCTCATGCGGGCGATCCGGAACGGCATGACGGCGGCGCGGGTACCGGTGGAGAGCAGCAAGGGGGAATGGAGCCGGGGACAGCACGAGATCAACTTCACCCATGCCGAGCCGCTGCCCATGGCGGACATGCACGTGCTGTTCAAGCAGGGCGTGAAGGAGATTGCGGAACAGCACGGCAAGGCCGTCACGTTCATGGCCAAGTACGCCCCGAGCGAGGCCGGCAATTCGTGCCACATCCACCTCAGCCTCTGGCGGGGCGGCCGCAATGCCTTCGTGACGGCTCCCGGACGTGGCAAGGGACGCGGTGATTCGGGGCCTTCGCCCCTGTTCCGCCAGTTCCTGGGGGGGCTGATGAAGTATTCCCCGGAGCTCTGTCTGTTTTTTGCCCCGACCATCAACAGCTACAAGCGATACCAACCGGGAAGCTGGGCGCCGACCCGCATGGCGTGGGCGACGGACAACCGGACCACGGGATTCCGCGTCGTCGGACACGGCTCCTCGTTTCGTCCGGAGAATCGCATGCCGGGTGCGGATGCCAATCCGTACCTCGCCTTTGCCGCAATGCTCGCCGCGGGCCTGGCCGGTGTGGAGGAGAAGCTCGACTGTGGCGAGGAGTACCGGGGCAACGCGTATGTGGATCCGAAGCTGGCGCGGCTGCCGCACAGTCTTCGGGACGCCACGGATCTTTTCGCGTCTTCGGCCCTGGCGAAGTCCGCGTTCGGGGACAACGTGGTGGAGTTCTACACCCACCACGCACGACTGGAGTCGGAAGCCTTCGGCAACGCCGTGACCGACTGGGAGAAGCGTCGTTACTTCGAACAGATCTGAGGCGGTTCGTAGTCCGGGCTTCAGCCCGCTCCGGCTTCGTCGTGCGTCCCGAAGGGTACCGAAAGCGGTAGAGGGCTACCGCAGTCCAAGACGCTTCGCGAGGCACTGGGGCGAAGGAGTCCGCCAGGGTTTGGAGTGCGGCCGCGCAGCTGCCGCTTTGGAAGTTCGCGTGGCGCGCGGCTGGAGCGTGGCATTTTTCGAACCGCGTCCCGGCGGGACGGAAAGCGGTAGAGGGATACCGCAGTCCAAGACGCTTCGCGAGGCACTGGGGCGAAGGAGTCCGCCAGGGTTTGGAGTGCGGTCGCGCAGCTGCCGCTTTGGAAGTTCGCGTGGCGCGCGGCTGGAGCGCGGCATTCCTCGAAGCGCGTCCCGGCGGGATGGAAAGCGGTAGAGGACTACCGCCGTCCACGACGCTTCGCGAGGCACTGGGGCGAAGGAGTCCGCCCCGTCGTTCACTCGCTCAGCCGCCGCCGAAACACGTGTTGTGATTTCGTTCGCTGAAATCCCTGGGCGGCGTAGAAGGCGTGGGCCTCCGTCCGATGAATCTGGCAGCGCACGGAAAGCTCGACGGCTCCCCGGGAACGCGCCCAGTCGGCGACGGCTGCCACGAGATGGGTTCCGACGCCACGGCGGCGAAGCGTGGTGTCCACGACGAGTCCGCCGATTTCCGCGCGGAAGTCGGACTCGAGCCATTGGGAGAGTTGGGCGTGGATCCATCCGGCCATGCGGCCGTCCTCCAGGATGGCGACGCGCAGGCAGTCCTCCTCACGGGCAAGAATCCGGAGCAGGCGTTCGCGGACGACAGCGGGAGACGCGGAATAGCCCAACTGGCCGTTCAGTTCCGCGAGGGAAGTGGAATCGGATTCCAGTGCGGGTCGCAGGGTGATGATTCCCATACCGAAGACTCCCTCACCCGCCACCGCTGACTTCGGTTCCGAAGCCTTCCCCGAAAGAAGGATGGACCGACCGGGCTTGTTTTTGGTGGAGCCGACAGGATTCGAACCTGCGACCCCCACAATGCCATTGTGGTGCTCTACCAACTGAGCTACGACCCCGAACCAAAAGCGGGTGGGACGATAAAAATCCGCCGCCGGGTGTCAAAGGGTTTCGCCGTCAAATTCAGGAGCGGATGCCGCCGCGGCCAGGACCTGGACGTCCGCCGCAGGGAAGGAATGCAGCGCCAGACCCTCTCGCGTCACCCATTCCAACGCAGCACAACCCAGGGGCCGTGGCTCCCCTTCGAGCAGCGTGCAGACATGGAACCGAAGGTGGACGGTCTTTTCCGGATAGGCGTGGATGACCTCGGACAACAGGCGCCCGACGGACACCCGGATTCCCAGTTCCTCCTGAAGTTCCCGGACCAGTCCGTCCTCCCAGGTTTCGCCGGGCTCCAGTTTTCCACCGGGAAACTCCCAGAGACCGCCGAGGTGCGTTCCCTCCGGACGGCGCGCGATCAGAAGGCGTCCTGACCGGAAGACGAGTCCCGCCGCCACTTGAAGCACGGGGGAGGCGGCCATGGACTTCGGGGGGCGGTGCCGGGGCGGGTTCAGGCCGCGCGGCCGATGCTCTTGTAGATGAATCCGAGCCGCTCCATTTCCTCCGGATCAAACAGGTTCCGACCGTCGATGACGATGGGGGTGTTCATGACCCGGCGGGTCTGGGTGAGATCGAGCTGGGTGAATTGCGGCCATTCCGTGGCGATGACCAGCGCGTCGCATCCCTCGGGGACGGCATCCTGTGTCGCGACGTATTCCACCTGCGGGCCCGGGGGCAGCAGGGCCTTGGCCTTGTCCATGGCCTGGGGATCGTACACGCGCAGGATGGCGCCCTCCTTCACCAGTCGCTGGCAGACTTCAATGGCGGGCGACGTGCGGACGTCGTCCGTGTTCTGCTTGAAGGCCAGTCCGAGCACGCCGATGCGCTTGTCCTTCAGCACCCACAGGGTGTCGGTGAGCTTCTTGAGGAACCGGTCCATCTGGTCGGCATTGATGCGCTGGACCTCCTTGAGCAGTCGGAAGTCGTATCCGAGCTGGCTGGAAATCTGGATGAATGCCGAGAGATCCTTCGGAAAGCAGGAGCCGCCGAAGCCCAGGCTCGCCTGGAGGAACCGGGTACCGATCCGGGCATCGAGACCCATGCCGCGGGTGACCTCCTGGACGTTCGCCCCGGCCGCCTCGCAAATGACCGACAGGGCGTTGGCGTAGGAAATCTTCAGCGCGAGGAAGGAATTGGCCGCATGCTTGATCAGTTCGGCGGAATTGGTGTCGGTGACGATGATCGGCGCCTGGAAGGGCTCATACAGCTCCTTCATGGCCGTGACCGGACGCTGGCTCCCGACCCCGATCACGATGCGGTCGGGCTTCATGAGATCCTCGACCGCGAATCCCTCGCGCAGGAACTCCGGGTTGCTGACCACGTCGAATTCCGCCTTGGATTTGCAGTAGCGCCGGATGGTTTCCGCGACCTTTTCCGCCGTCTTTACCGGGACCGTGCTCTTGTCCACGATGATGCGGTAGGTGGTGAGGTGGGAGGCGATCTCGCGGGCGACGCCCTCGATGAAGCTCAGGTCCACCGAGCCGTCCGGTTGCGGCGGCGTGGGAACCGCGATGAAGATCACTTCGGAGTTGGCCACGCCCTCGGCGGTGGATTCCGTGAACCGGAGGCGTCCGGCGGCGACATTGCGCTGGATGAGTTCCTCCAGTCCGGGTTCGTAGATCGGGATCCCCCCCTTCTGGAGCAGGGCGATCTTCTGGGGATCCTTGTCCACGCAGGTCACCTGGTGGCCGACTTCGGCGAAACAGGTGCCGGAAACCAGTCCGACATAGCCGGTGCCGATGATGGTGATTCGAGTGCTCTTCATACGGGGCTGACGATGATGGATCGGGAACGGCGGTCGACGCCCGCGGTGTGGATTTCCCGGGTGGGGAGTGGTCTCCCCGGCGACGGATGGGAATTCCGGGGTGCCGAACGGGCCGACGTCCGCAGGCGCGGCGGTGACGAAGGGACTACTTCGCAGCCGCGGGCGCGGCGGGGCTGTTGGTCGGGATCGTCACCCGGGTTTGATTCGTGGACACGAGCGGGGTGTCCAGTTCCGGATGCTGCGCCAGGAGGCGGGCACGGGCGGCGCCGGCGATTTCCTGGTATCCGAAGGCGTACTCGTTCTTGAGCACGTCATCGAGGGCGGCGAGAGCCTGGGCGGGTTGGGTGCCCTGGATCAGCCGGGCCTTGGAAATCCGGGCCTGCTGGGCGGGGCCCGTGTTCGGAAAGAGACTGATCACGCGGTCATAGGCTGCGACGGCCTCGGAGGACTTGTTTTGGGCATCCAGCGACGTCGCCACGCCGAGCAGGGCGATCCCCTGGAAGGGACCATCCGCCTGGGATTCATCGAGGGTCGTGAACTGGGCCTGCGCCTCCGCGTATTTTCCCTCGGCGAAGAGTTGTCCCGCCGCCAGGAGGCGGGCCTGCGTTGCGGACGGGGTCCCGGAGTACTCCTGGGTCAGTTTGAGGAGCTTCTGCGGGTCGAGGGGCGCCGGCTGATCCCCGGGGCCCGTGGGAGGGACCAGGTTGAAAAAGGAGGTGGCGGCCATGCGGTCCTCCGCCTGCCGACGGGAGCGGGTCACCATCAGGGCGATCACCACCGCGCAAACGACTCCGATGCCGATGAGGACGCGATTGCGATTCAGTTCGAACCAGGTGAGCAGGTCAAAGGGTGCCCCGGAAGCCGGGGTGGACGGGGCGGGCGTGGACGACGGAAGCGTCGGTGAACTCATAAACCGGCGCGGATCATTCGGGCGAAAGGTCAAAAAACAAGGGGTAAAAGCAGGGAAGATGACCGGATCCCCATTGGAAAACGACGGCGGGGACCGGAGAATCGCCCCGGTGATCGGAACGTTCATCAACGCGGCAGCCCTGATTTTGGGGGGCCTGGGCGGGTCGGTGAGGGGGTGGAACCTCTCCTCCGAAAACCAGCGCCGGGCCCGATTGGCCCTGGCCGGACTCGCCGCGCTGACCGGCCTTGCGGTGGTCTGGCGGTCGCTGCCCCCCCATTGGGGTGCCTCCGCACGTCTGCTCCTGGAGGGGTTGGTGGCCTTGAGCCTGGGTACCGTGACGGGAAAGGCGCTCGGATTGCAAAGGGGGCTCAGCCGACTGCTGGACTGGACCGCCGGCAAACCCCAGGGCTCGGCAATGTCCCCGACCCCCCGGTCCGGATTTGCCGTGGAAGCCGTCGTTTTCGCCGCAAACCCCCTGGGATGGGCTGGGGCCGTCCTGGAGGGATGGACCGGAGATTGGCGTCCATTGGCCCTGAAGTCCGCCCTGGACGCCTTTGCCGCCCTTGGGTTCGCCGCAGCGGGAAGCCGGACCGTGGCGTTGGCGGCGGTGCCGGTCCTTGGGGTTCAGGGAATCCTCGTTCTGGGGGGGGAATGGCTGTCGCGGGTTGTTCTGACTCCGGGGCCGTCCGAGGCCTTTGGCGTGTGCGCCGGCCTGCTGGTCCTTTCCTGCACCCCGGTCGTTTTGGGGATCCGGAAGGTTTCCCTCGCCAATGCGCTTCCCGCCCTCGTGTTCGCTCCCGGGATCGAGGCGCTCTGGAGGTAGAAGGGGATCTGGAAATTCGGCGCGCATCCAGGCAGGCTTCCGCGTCCAAGGTCTCCGCCACCCTGATGCGGAGGTCTCCGAAGCCCATGAATCCAAGACTCCCGTTCCGGTTCGTCTCCGCCATGACCCTCGTGACCTCCCTGGCCGCCACCCTTCCCGCCCGTGCCGACGAAGGCATGTGGCTGTATGAGGATCCCCCGCGCCAGATCCTCAGGGAGCGCTACAATTTTGACCTGACCCCCGGGTGGCTGGAGCACCTGATGAAATCCTCGGTTCGCTTCAACTCGGGCGGGTCCGGGAGCTTCGTCAGCGCCGACGGCCTGGTGCTTTCCAATCACCACGTCGGGGCGGACGCCCTCCAGAAGGTGGGCACGGCGGAGCACGACTATCTTCGCGAGGGGTTCTACGCGCGGACGGAGAAGGAGGAGATCCGATGTGTGGACCTGGAACTCAATGTTCTCCAGTCGGTGGAGGACGTGACGTCCCGGGTGAACGCGGCGGTTGCACCCGGATTGGGTGCCGAGGAGGCCGCACTGGCCCGCCGGAAGATCATTGCGGAGATCGAGAAGGAATCCCGGGAACGGACGGGGCTCCGTTCGAATGTCACCACCCTGTACCAGGGCGGCCGCTACCACCTCTACCGCTTCAAGCGCTACACCGACGTCCGTCTCGTCTTCGCGCCGGAACAGCAGATTGCGTTCTTTGGCGGGGATCCGGACAATTTTGAGTTCCCCCGCTACGACCTCGATGTGTGTCTTTTCCGGGTTTACGAGGATGGGAAGCCGGTGCATCCGGAGCACCACCTGACCTGGTCCAAGGATGGCACGCACGACGGGGACCTGACGTTCGTGTCCGGACATCCCGGGCGCACCAGCCGGCTTCTGACGGTGGCTGAGTTGGAATATCTTCGGGACGTTTCCTTCCCCTACACCCTGAACCGCCTGAAGCGCCTCGAATCCCTGCTGCGTTCCTGGAGTGAGCGCAGCGGCGAGAATGCGCGCCGGGCCAAGGACGAGCTGTTCGGCGTCCAGAACTCCCGCAAGGCGCGCGATGGCGGCATGGCCGGACTGGCCGATCCCGTGCTGATGGGACGCAAGGCGGCGGCGGAGAAGCAGTTCAAGGAACGCCTCGCGGCGGCCGGCAAGTATCCCGAGGCCCTGGCGGCCTATGAACAGTTGGTCGCCGCCCAGAAGGCGATCGGGGCGCAGGCGCTCCGGCTCCGGTTGTTGGAGTCGGGACACGGCTTCAACAGCGAAAGTTTCGGCATCGCCCGCACGCTGTTGCGCGCCGGGGACGAGCGCCCCAAGCCGAACGGCGAGCGCCTGCCCGAATTTTCCGATGCGAACCGGGAATCCCTGGAGCTGGACCTGTTCTCCGACCGTCCGGTGCATGAGGATTTGGAAATGCTCCAGATGGCGGACGCCTTGACGTTCCTCGGGGAGCAGTTGGGCTTTACCGATCCGCTGGTGCAGAAGGTCCTGGCCGGGCAGTCCCCGCGGGCCCGGGCGGCGGCGCTGATCCAGGGGACGAAGGTTCGAGAGGTGGCTTATCGCCGGAAGCTCTACGACGGTGGCGCGGCGGCGGTCGCGGCCTCCGGGGATCCGATGGTGGAGTTGGCGAAGATCGTCGATGCGGAGGCCCGGGCGGCGCGCAAGGCGGTGGAAGCACAGGAGGAACTGAAGCACCAGGCGCAGGCCGCCATTGCCCGGGCCCGATTTGAACTGGAAGGGGCTGGCCAGTATCCGGACGCCACCTTCACGCTGCGGCTGGCGTTCGGCCGGGTGATGGGCTACGAGGAAAATGGAAGGACCGTGCCGCCCTTCACGACCTTTGCGGGACTTTACGAGCGCAATGCGCAGATGAAGAACCTGCCGCCGTTCGACCTGCCCCCGCGATGGCTGAAGAAGAAATCGGCACTGAACCTCAGGACCCCCTACAACTTCATCAACACCGCCGACATCATCGGCGGCAACTCGGGCAGTCCCGTCGTCAATCGGGCGGGCGAGTTTGTCGGCATCATCTTCGACGGGAACATCCAGTCCCTCGTGCTGGATTTTGCCTATGACGATGTTCAGGCCCGCGCCCTGAGCGTGGACAGCCGTGGCATCCTGGAGGCGTTGGACAAGGTCTACGGCGTGGGCGAACTCGTTCGCGAACTGAAGACCGGTCATCGCCGGAAATAGGATTCCGGTCATGTTCGTGTTTCCGGAATCCGGTTGAGGGGATGGTGAGGGGCTTCCTTCAGGTTCTGCTGCTGGGAGGGACGCTGGCGTTCCTGGCCGCGGCTGCCGCGGTCCCGTCCGGTGGGGTGGCCAACGTGGCCCAGGACTGGATGACGCGGACCTGGGAGACGGGGGATGGACTTCCCGAAAACTCGGCCACGGCGATGGTGCAGGCGGCGGATGGCCACCTTTGGTTTGGCACCTGGAATGGCCTGGTGAAGTTCGACGGCGTGAAGTTCATCGTGTTGACCCCCGCCAATACGCCGGGACTGCCGAGTTCCGGCATCGTCCAACTTCATCTGGATCGTCAGGGCCGACTCTGGGTGAGCACGCTGGGCGGACTGGTCCGGCGCGATGCCACGGGCTGGAGCGACCTCCGCACCCCCGAGGGTGCCGTCGTGGGCGCGGTGCGATCCTTTGCCGAACGGCCTTCCGGCGACCTGCTGGTGACGACCCATGCCGGGGATGTCTTCGAGGCCTCCGGAGACCGATGGATCCGGCTTCCGGCACCACCCGGCGCGCCGGACGAGGGGTACTTCGGAGCGGTGGACGGGGACGGGCGTTGGTGGGTGGCGCAGTATCGGTTCGTGGGATTTTGGGACGGAAGGCGGTGGCAGTCCGCCGTGCCGCCGGAGCAGTTGGCGGGGTGGAAGGGGGAGGATTTCGGGCTGACGTCGGATGCGCAGGGCGATGTCTGGTTGCTGATGGGGGTGGAGCTCCGTGGATTTCGGGGAGGGCGGGAGGTTCTGCGCCGCCCCTTGGCGGCCGCGCCCGAGAGCGTGTGGAGCCTGCATGCGGACAGTCGGTCCAATCTCTGGGTCTGCACCTCGCACCGGGGCTTGGGTCAAATATCACCCGACGGCGTCCTGCGCCGATGGGCGCCGACCGAGGAACTGGCCTTCGCGGGTGTCCGGTTTGTCTTTGAGGACCGGGAGGGAAACCTCTGGGTGGGGACCAATGGCAGCGGTTTGAGCCGACTGAAGCCGCGCCGGTTTGGATTCTATGGTCGCGAACAAGGGTTGTCCCAGCGGATCGTGACCTCGATTTCTCCCGGCGCAGGAGGCGCGGTGTGGATCGGCACCTATGGGAGGGGTTTGTTCCGGCTGCGGGGGGGGCGCCTTGAACCCATGGACTGGCCGAATCATCCCGCCAACATCCAGAGCGTCTTGTGTGACCGCGCGGGGCGTGTCTGGGTGGGGACCTTCAATGAAGGATTGTGGATGTCGGAGTCGGGCGCGACCGGGGGATTTCGAAGGCTGGGGGACGGACGGACGGCGGGCGAGAATGTCGTGGCGATGTTCGAGGACACGCGGGGCCGGATCTGGATTTCCGGCGGGAAGGGCGTTTCCACGGTGGAGGACGAACAGTTTGAGATGTTGGCCCCGGATTCGAAACTCCCGCTCCACGAGGTGCGCTGTTTCGAAGAGGATTCATCTGGTGCCATTTGGTTTGCCAATCCGGAGGGTGTGTTTCGCGTTCAAGGGAACCGCCTGTCCGAAGTGCGCGATGCGGCGGGAAAGTCCGTCGGTCAGGTTTTGTGCCTCAAGTCGGATCCGGACGGTGTGATGTGGCTGGGCACCGAGGACCGGGGGGTGATGCGCTGGCGGGCGGGCGATTGGACCCAGGTTGCCGCGGCCCAGGGATTGCCGGTGACCGGCGTCAACGGTATCGCCGAAGACCTCCTGGGAAACTTCTGGCTCACCTCGGGACAGGGGATCATCCGGGTCGCCCGGTCCGACTTGGAGTCGGTGGCGGACGGGCGCGCTGCGCGACTCGCCTGCCAATGGCTGGACGGCGACGATGGCCTGCCCAGTCCGGGTTGCTCCGCGGGGCACCAGCCCACGTGCGGACGCGACGCGGCGGGCCAACTGTGGTTTGCGACGTCCAAGGGCGCTGCCGTCACGGATCCGGCGGGGTTTCGCCTCAACAGCATGGTGCCCCTGCCGCAAATTGAGCGTTTGCTGGTCCATGGTCGATCCACCCGGGAGGGTTCCCCGGTGGAGGTGTCGGCGCCATTCCCCGTGAACCTCGAACTTCCGACAGGAAGCCGCCGCCTGGAGGTCCAGTTCACCGCGCCCAGTTTCGCCAAACCGGAGCGGACCCGGTTTCAGATCCGGCTCGATGATAAATCGGAAGGGCCGTGGCGCGACGTGGGTGTCCGGAGAATGGTCTATTTTGACGAGGTCGCGCCCGGGGCGCATGTGTTCCGGGTCCGCGCGGTCAATGGCGATGGCGTGGGTGGTGGCGAGGCGGCTCTGGCCTTCTTTGTCCCGCCCCGGTTCTGGCAGACGACCTGGTTTTCCGCGGCGGTCGGGGTGGCGGTGGCAGCCGAGGCGGGACTGCTGGGGGGCATCGTGCTCCTCCAGCGCCGCCGGCGGCGGGCCGAGGCGGAGGTCCAGCGCCAGCGCACCGAACTGGCCCACGTGTCGCGGGTCGTCACGGTCGGTGAGTTGACCGCGTCGCTGGCCCACGAACTGAACCATCCGCAGAGTGCCATCCTCAGCAACGCCCAGGCCGGGGAGATGTTCCTCAATGCGGAGCCTCCCGAACTGGAGGAAGTCCGGAAAATCTTTGCCGACATCGTGCGCGACAACCGGCGCGCCAGCCAGATCCTGACCCGGCTGAGGACCTTTCTCACCAAGCGGGAGCTGGCCTTCGAGCCCGTGGACATCAACGGGCTGGTGGGGGAGATCCTGCCGTTGATCGAGACCGATGCCGGGGCGCGCGGGGTTGCGTTGAAGGCCGACCTCGGACCGGGGCTGCCCCCGATCCAGGGCGATCGCGTCCACCTGCAGCAGGTGTTGCTGAATCTCCTGCTCAACGCGCTGGACGCCGTGGCCGAAGTTCCCAAGGGTCGGCGCGAGGTGCGACTGGAGACGCGAGTGCAGGATCAGGACCACGTGCGCGTGGCCGTGGCGGATTCCGGTCCGGGCATTCCCGCCGACCGTCTGGACGCGATTTTTGCCCCGTTTGTCTCCACCAAGCCCGGAGGCATGGGGATGGGGCTGGCCATTGCCCGGACCCTGGTGGAGGCCCATCGGGGTCGCATCTGGGCACAGAACAACGCGGAGGGCGGTGCCACGTTCCAGTTCACGCTGCCCACGACGGAGAGTCCCCCATGACGGTCAAGCCGCTGGTTCGATTGGTGGATGATGAGCCGGCGACCCGGACGGCCCTGGAGCGCCTGCTGCGGGCGCTCGGCTATCGGTCCCGGACCTTCTCCTCGGCGCAGGAATACCTGTCCGCCGCCGTCGAGGACATCCCGGGATGCCTGTTGCTGGATCTGCACATGCCCGGGATGGATGGGATGGAACTGCAGGGACGCCTGGCGGGCACCGCGGCCGAGCTGCCCGTCATCTTCCTCACCTGCCATGGCACGATTCCGCGCAGTGTGGAGGCGATGCGGGCCGGCGCCGTGGATTTCCTCACCAAGCCGGTTGAGAAGCGGGATCTGTCGCGGGCGATCGAACAGGCGGTGCAGCGGGATGCGGAGCAGCGTCGCCTGCGCGCCGAGCGTCAGGAACTGGAGGCCCGCTATGCGCGGTTGTCGCCGCGGGAACGCGAGGTGATGGGCTACGTCGTGGCCGGGCACCTCAACAAGCAGGTGGCGGCGGAACTCGGGACCAGCGAACAGAACATCAAGTTCCATCGCGCCCACGTCATGTCCAAGATGAGGGCGGAATCCCTCGCCGAACTCGTCCGGCTCGCGGAGCGGCTGCGCATTCCCCGCCCCTCGCGCGGATCCTCCCCGACGGGCGGGGCGCGCGCCTCCGGGTAGCCCCGGATGTTTCACACCCGTTCGTCGCGGGGGAGATAGCCCGTCCGGCAAGGCGGCCGCGGTGATTCCGGACCTCGCTTTAGGGAACATGCTGTCCGGCGGGGAACGTGAGGCCCGCCGCCGCAACAGGAGCGTGAAATCCCCGGGCTAGACGAACGTTTAGTTGGCGGTCCGGGTGGGGCCTGATATTCCCCCCCTCTCTTGAATCGGTTGAGCCCAATAAACCACATCCTGCAGGACCTCCCCCCGGTTTGCCCCGGGGACTGCGGTTGGGTGAGTTGGGATTCCTGTTTCTCCTGAGAACTCCAAACCTGTTGAATTCCTTGATGAACCTGCCACCACGAAATCCTGTCGCACTCGCCGGACTGGTCCTGCGGATGCTGGCCCTTGCGGCGCTGCCCTTGGGCGCGACGGCGGCCTCCGGAACCCCGATCCAAACCACGGGCGTTCCAGGATCGCCCTCGGCCACGACCACCATCAGCGGCCGGCAGCTTCCGGCGCCCGACCCGAAGTTCGGCGGCGTGATCAACAACAATGCCCTCCAGTCGAAACCGTGGTGGGCGCCCCGGATCGTTCCGCCCAAGCAGGCGCCGAACGTCCTGCTCATCATGACCGATGACTCCGGCTTCGGCGTGCCCGGCACGTTCGGCGGTGTCATTCCGACCCCCGCTCTGGACCGCGTCGCGAAGAACGGGATCCGCTACAACAATTTCCACTCCACCGCGCTGTGCTCGCCCACGCGCGCGGCCCTGATCACCGGACGCAACCACCACTCGGCCGGCTTTGGCGTGATCTCCGAGCAGTCCACCGGCTTCCCGGGGTACAACAGCATCATCGCCAAGGACAAGGCGACCATCGGACGCATCCTCAAGGACAACGGCTTTGCGACGTCGTGGTTTGGCAAGGACCACAACACCCCGACCTTCGCGGCGAGCCAGATCGGGCCGTTTGACCAGTGGCCGACCGGGATGGGTTTCGAGTATTTCTACGGATTTGTGGGTGGGGACGCGAATCAGTGGGCGCCGAATCTCTTCCGCAACACCACGCAGATCTATCCCTTCGAGGGCAAGCCGCCCGGCACCTGGAACCTGACCACGGCGCAGGCGGACGATGCCATCGACTGGATGAACCGGGTCAACCAGACCGACCCCAACAAGCCGTTCTTCTGCTACTACGTCCCCGGGGGCACGCACGCGCCGCATCACCCCACCCGGGAGTGGGTGGAGAAGATTCACGCAATGCACCTGTTTGACGACGGCTGGAACAAGCTCCGGGAAACGATCTTCGCCAACCAGAAGCGCCTTGGGGTGATCCCTCCGGACACCCAGCTCACGGAGTGGCCCTCGAACCTCATCAAGCCCTGGGATCAGCTCACTGCGGACGAAAAGAAGCTGTTCATCCGGCAGGTGGAGATCTTTGCGGCGTATGTGGCCTATACCGACCATGAAATCGGCCGGGTCATCCAGGCGGTGGAGGACATGGGCAAGCTCGACAATACGCTGATCGTCTACATCAACGGGGACAACGGCACGAGCGCCGAGGGCCAGTTGATCGGCACGCCCAACGAGGTGGCGATGTTCAACGGGGTCCAGGTGCCGGTGGAGGACCAGCTCAAGTATTTCTATGACGCATGGGGCACGGAGCAGACCTACAACCACATGGCGGTAGGCTGGGCCTGGGCCTTCGATACGCCGTTTTCCTGGACCAAGCAGATCGCCTCGCATCTCGGCGGCGTCCGGCAGGGCATGGCGGTGTCCTGGCCCGGCCACATCAAGGATCTCGGCGGTCTGCGCACGCAGTTCCACCACATCATCGACGTGGTGCCGACCATCCTGGAGGTGTGCGGCATCCAGCAGCCGGAGTCCGTGGACGGGATCAAGCAGTCCCCGATCGAGGGCGTGAGCTTCGCCTACACCTTCGATGAGAAGAACCGGGATGCGCCCACCCGTCACAAGACCCAGTATTTCGAGATGATGGGGGACCACTCCATCTATCACGAGGGCTGGCTGCTCAGCACCAAGGTGATCCGCCCCCCCTGGGACGTGGTCGGCGCGGTGAATCCCGATCCCCTGAACAATGTCACCTGGGAACTCTACGACCTGAACCACGACTTCTCGCAGTCCACGGACATTGCGGCACAGCATCCGGAGAAGGTGAAGGAGCTGAAGTCGATCTTCCTCCGGGAGGCCCACAAGTATCAGGTGCTGCCGATGGACGCCTCGGTGGCGACGCGCTTGGTGGCCCCGCGGCCCAACATCACCGCCGGCCGGAATGAATTCACCTACACCCGGCCCATGGTGGGGCTTCCGCAGGGGGATTCGCCGATGCTGCTGAACACGTCGTACACGGTCACGGCCGACATCACGGTGCCTGCCGGAGGGGCCGAAGGGGTGATGCTCACCTCCGGCGGCCGCTTTGGCGGTTACGGCTTCTACCTCGTCCAGGGCCGTCCGGTCTGGTGCTGGAATCTGGTCGATCTCAAGCGCATCAAGTGGGAGGGCAAGGACGCCCTGTCACCGGGACGACACACGGTGGAATTTGACTTCCACTACGACGGGTTGGGGGGCGCCACGCTGGCCTTCAACAACATGAGCGGCATCGGTCAACCCGGCACGGGGACCCTGAAGGTGGATGGCACTGTCGTCGCCACCCAGGCGATGCCGCACACCATTCCTCTGATTCTCCAGTGGGATGAAAGCTTCGATGTGGGATCCGACACGCTGACCGGCGTGAATGATGCGGACTACAAGCCGCCGTTCCCGCTGACCGCGAAGCTCAACAAGCTGACGCTCAAGCTGGATCGTCCGCAGTTGACGGCGGCGGATATTCAGAAGCTGGAGGCTGGCATGAAGAAGGCGGCTTCGGGACGCGAGTAGTCCTCGCTCGTTCGTGAACCCCACGGGCCGCTTCCTCGGAGGCGGCCCGTGTATTCACGGCCGGGCGTGGCGCCGGGGCAGGAGGACTCGGATCCAGGGGGATTCGTGGTGGAGGGTGGACGGGACCTTTGTCGGGGGTGTCGAGGTGGGGGCTGTCCAGGAGAGGCGGTGCGTTCGATGGGCGCGTCCATGGACTGGGTGTGGACGAAGTGCCGGGGGAAATCCCCCCGGACGGTCATCGGGACGGGTCGCGGTTGTCACCCGGGTTGGCGATGGATACCGTCCGGATCGTCTCCGGTTGGAGTTTCGTGAGGTCCGGCGGGAGGCGCCCGCATCCGCGTTCCGACCCATCCATGCACAGTGTTGACGGTTATGTCGGTCAGACCCTGGACGAGAAGTACCGCCTGGAGCGTCTGCTGGGTCAGGGGGGGATGGGCGCCGTCTATCTGGCGACCCATTTGGGTACAGGGCGGTCCGTCGCCGTGAAGCTCATCGCGCCGGCCTTGATGCGCCGTTCGATCTTTGTTGAACGTTTCAAGCGCGAAGCCCGCGCGGCGGGCCGGCTCCGGCATCCCAACATTGTGGATGTCACCGACTTTGGTTTTGCAAGGGTCGGGCACGAACGCATCGCCTATCTGGTCATGGAGTACCTCGACGGCTGCACCCTTCACGACGTGCTCGAGGAGGAGCGCACCGTACCGATCACTTTTGTCGTGGAGATCCTCGAGCAGGTTTGCAGTGCGGTGCATGAGGCGCACCGGCAGGGAATCGTTCACCGGGACTTGAAGCCCGAGAATATCTGGCTCGAACCCAACCGGCTGGGAGGTTATCGCGTCAAGGTGCTCGACTTCGGCATCGCCAAGGTGGCTGAAGGGCAGGATTCCGCCGGTAAGGAAGCCTCCATCGGTGGCGGGGAATGCGGAACTGAGGAGATCCAATCCGGGGAATGGATCGTCGGGACAACGAATCCTGGAATGGACCGGCTGCCCGAGGGCGGCGCCCCAGGCCCGGAGTCCGCAACGATTCTGGAGTCCCGCCCCGAAACGACAGCGGATGGGGTCGGTGCGGTGGGGGTGGCGGACATCACGCCGCCTTCCGGGGAGTCGGCGGCCGGGGACTTGACGCAGGTGAATGCCCTGGTGGGCACCCCCCGGTACATGTCCCCCGAACAATGCCGGGGTGAAAAACTGGATGCGCGTTCCGACATCTACAGTCTGGGGGTCATCGCCCACCAGATGCTCTCGGGAACGACGCCGTTCACCGGGGAGGCGACGGAGGTGATTCGCGCGCATTTGGAGGATGAACCGCCCTCCCTTCAGGAACTCAACCGCAGAGTTCCGTCGCGGGTGTCGGCTGTGGTGCGTTCGGCGCTGGCGAAGGATCCAGCCTTTCGGCCCCAGTCGGCCCTCGCGTTCGCCAATGCAATTCGGGCCAATGCCACCGGACTTGGCGCGTTGTATCGGCGCGCGTTCGCATTCTACTGCGAGCACTTTCCCAAAGTCGTGGCGTTGTCGTTTCTCGCCCATATCCCGGTTCTCGCAGGCGTGTTGCTGGTGATCGGTGCCACGGTGTGGGAATCTCAGATCAATGGCCTGGGCGCGCTGGGTGCGGCACTGCTGCGAATGTCGATCGCGGTCATCTATATCGTCTCGACCTACGTCGCGGCGTCCACCATCGGAGGAGTCACCGCCATCCTTGTCACGCAGTTGGAGGTGGCGCCGTTGAAGCAGGTGGAATTGCGGACGGCCTTCGACATCGTTCGCCGGCGGTGGCGTCCGTTCGTCAGGACCGGCGTGGCGGTGTGTGTGCGGATCTTCCTCGGGTTCGTGCTGGTGATCCCGGGCATGATTCTGCTGGCGCGTCAGTTGTTCTGGGCGCCTGTGGTGTTGATGGAGGGACTGGAGGGCAAGGCGGCCCGGGATCGATCCCGGGCGTTGGCGTCACGTTCGTGGCCGGCGATCGTTGCGGCGGTGATCTTTTTGGTGGTGATGGACCGGGCGACCCAGGGCCTGGTGGGAACTCTGATCGGACTCGATGCCCTGCCAAAGGATGGACTGGGTGCCAAGGTGCTCTCCAAGCTGGTGCCGCTGGCCAGCATTCTCACCCTGCCATTGGTGTCGATGGTGCCGGCGCTGCTCTACCTCAAGATGCGGGAACTGGGTGGGGAAACCTTGACGGAGATCATGTCGACGCTGGAAACCGGTGGTGCGCGCACCCGCTGGGAGGAGCGCATGCGTTCCCGGGTGACCCTGAATGCGCCACCGACGCCGAGCGCCTCGGGAAGCAGTTCGGGCCGGTGAACGCGGCGGGTTTCCCGGGAGCCGCGACGGGTCAAAGGCGGGCTTCACGTCCTGCCCG
Organism: Verrucomicrobiales bacterium; assembly: GCA_016793645.1. Taxonomy (GTDB): domain Bacteria; phylum Verrucomicrobiota; class Verrucomicrobiia; order Limisphaerales; family UBA9464; genus UBA9464. The sequence goes on along the minus strand of JAEUHD010000282.1, from coordinate 13,851 downwards.
GCGGCTCATCCCCCGGCGTCTGATCGCGTTGGCGCCGGGAGCGGTTGAGGTTCACTGCGTCCCGGCCTGTGCGGGGAGCCATTCGTTTCCGCCGCGGGATCGGGACATCCCATGGAGGGAGCATTCGGGTTCGGAGCCGGCCACAGTTCAACCTTGTCGGATGACGTGGATTCGACTTCGATTCCGTCCCGGGAAAAGAAACCACAACAAAAGGTTTATCACCGTGCTCCAAAAACTTCGCTCTGAACTCCAACTTGGCGTGAAAGTCCGCCAACTGAAGACCGCCGCGCTATGCACCATGGGCAAGACCATCGGGGTCCCGGCATTGCCCTACTACTGCCCGGTCTGTGAGAACAAGTTGCCGTATTGGCAGCCGTTTCGGCGCGACATCGGCAATGGGAAGTCCCGACTGGAGCCGGGCGGCCGCCTGTGTCCCCTGTGTTTCACGTTTGAGCGGACGCGGCACATCGTGCTTTACCTGAAGCATTTCAAGATTCTTGAGGCCAAGCCCCGGTTCCTGCACTTCGCGCCGGAGAACATCCTCGAGGGACGGCTCCGGGCGGCACTGGGTTCCCAGTACGTGACCACGGATCTCTTCAAGAAGGGCGTTGATCGCAAGGAGGACATCACCAAGATGACCATCCAGACCAATTCCTTCGATTTCATCTACTGCAGCAACGTGCTGGAGCACATCCCCGATGATCGTGCCGCCATGTCCGAACTGCACCGGGTGCTCGCTCCGGGTGGAACCGCCATCATCCAGGTGCCCATCAAGGAGGGACAAAAGACCTACGAGGACTTTTCCATCACCGACCCGGAGGCTCGATTCCAGCATTTCGGTCAGGCGGACCACGTGCGCTGGTACGGACCGGACATCCAGGAGCGTCTGGAGGCGGCCGGCTTTGAGGTGACTCCGTTCTACATGGCGGATGTCCTGGGACTTCCTCCTGCGGAGCTCGAACGCATGAACATCGCGCGCAAAGAGCTCTGCCATAAGTGCGTGAAGAAGAAGTAGGCGGGCTGGGGAAACTCCTCGCCCTCCGGCACTCCCCGTGAGGTGTTCGGACGATCCCACTGCACAGGCCTGCCGGGACGGACTGCGGAGGAACCTCCCTCAGTCACCATTCGCGCCGGTCAAATGAGCAGAGCCTGAATCGCCGCGTAGTCCGCGAGGGTGGCATGGGCCTCCCGAAGTTGGCTGGCTGATACGGAATTGGTGATGCCGATCACCTTCATGCCGGCAGCCCGTCCCGCAGCCACGCCTGCCACGGAGTCCTCGATGACGACGCACTCCTGCGGGGGAACTCCCAGCAGCTCAGCGGCGCGAAGGAAGATATCGGGAGCCGGTTTGCCGCGGGCAACGTCGTCGGCACTCACCACGGCGCGGAAATGGCGGCGCAAGTCGGAGAGATCGAGGACCGCGCGGATGACCGCGTGGTTCGATCCCGAGGCAAGGGCGATCGGGCCGCGTGACGCCAGCGTGCGGACCAGCGCGGGAATTGCCGGGAAAACGGGTTGTTCGACGCGGAGCAATTCGAGGAAGCGCTCCTGCTTCATCCGGCTCAATTCGGCCAGCGATTGTGGCGGCTGGTGTGCCGCCACGAAGTCCCGCCAGACGACGAGATCCGAACGGCCGTAGTAGTCCGGAAAGTGGATCCCGTGGTCGTGCGCCCTGCCGATCCGGGCGAAGGTATCGAGAAAGGCGCGCTCGTGGAGTGGTTCGCTGTCCACGATCACGCCGTCCATATCGAAGATGACTGCGGTATAGGGCTTCATTCGTTTTCTCGCGGCGAACCCAGCATGCGAACCGACGGGGGGTGCCGTCGAGGGCGTGGTATTCCTGGAATCGCATCCGGTTCCGGTCGGCTTGGAGGAGGGCGCCGATCAGTTTCGTCGGATGATCTCCGAACCACGGGCCGAGACCCTGTCACACCGTTGAAAGTGCATGGATCATTCACTCCGCTCGCAATGCCTGTATCGGATCAACCCTGGTCGCGCGGCGGGCCGGGAGGTAGCACGCAAGGAGGGACACGCCCAGGAGCCCGGCAGTCATGGTGGCGATGAGGATCGGATCGTACGTGGGCAGTGCGGGAACGGCGGCGGAAAGCGATCGGGAGACGGCCCAGGCACCGATAAGCCCAATCGCGGAGCCGAGAAGGCTCAGACGCAGTCCCTGTCCCAGCACGAGCCCGAGCAGATCCCGCCGCTGGGCGCCGAGCGCCAAACGAATGCCAAATTCCGGGGTGCGTTGCGCGACGGAGTATGCCGTCACACCGAAGATGCCCAGCATCGTGAGGACCAGCCCGAGTCCGGCGAACCCGCCCAACAGGCGGCCGAGCAGGGTCGGATTCGCCAGATGTCGATCCAGACGTTGGCGGACGGTCACGATCTCCGCCACCGGCAGCCCGGGATCGAGGTCCGCCACCACCCGTGGCAAGGCGGCGGCGACGGGTTCCACAGGACCTTCGAGACGCAGCATCACATTCAGCCATCGGTGCGTCATTTGTCCCATTGGCCGATAGGCCTGGAGGTAGGTGTCGGGATTCCCAAAGCTCGCGGGGAATTGCAGGTCATTGACGACACCAACGACCTCCTCCCAGCGCGGATCGGCCGGATCGCCGCTCCCCAGGCGCTTCCCGATCGCGCTCTGTCCCGGCCAGAAGTGATGCGCCATGGCTTCGTTGACGATCACGACCGCCGGTCGGTTCGTGGTGTCGCCGCTGTCAAAGAAGCGTCCCTCCCGGAGCTTCATTCCCATCATCTTGAAGAATCCGGCGCTCACGGTCTCGTAGAAGGTCAGGGGCAACGGGTCGAGGACCTGTCCCTCGACCCCGAAATCACGGCTCCCGAATCCCCAAAGCGGCAACATCGACGAGAATCCAACGGAGCGGACCCCCGGCAGGGCGGAGAGGCGTTCTTCGAGTCGGGCAAGAAATGCACTGCGTGCGTAGGGATCCTCATAGGCCGGGGATGTCAGCGAAACCTGCGCCGTTAGAACGCCGTCCATCTGCCACCCGGGGTCGCGTGTGAGAAGGCGTTCCAGGCCGCGGACGAACCCGCTGGCACCGGTCAACAAGACGAGCGCCAGAGCAACCTCGCCGACGACGAGCGCGTTTCGCAGCCGTTGTTGGGGACGCCCGGAAGTGCCCGTCCGAGTGGCGGCCTTCAGCGCCTGGTCCGGCGACACGCGCGTCGCGAGCCATGCAGGCAGCGCGCCGAACAACACAACCGTCAGCGCCGTGCAGAAAACCGCGAACAGCAGAACGCGGAGGTTGAGCGCGACGGCGAAGCCGGTTTCGGGGCGAAACAGTTCTGACTGCCGGTTCAGAACGTGGGTGCACCCGAAGGCGAGCAGCACTCCCAACCCGCCGCCGATCAACGAGAGGAGCAGGCTTTCGATCAAGCAATGGCGGACCAGCGTGCCGCGGCTTGCGCCCAGGGCGGCGCGGACGGCCAGTTCCCGGGAACGGGCCATCATCCGGGCGAGCTGAAGGTTGGCGAGGTTCGCGCAGGCGATCAGCAGAACCAGGATCGCTAGGCCCGAGACAAACCAGGCGAGGCGTCGGACGGTGTCGTCCGTTGCGGATTCCAGCAACGTCACCAGGCGCACGCCGCAGTCCAAATTGTTACCCGGATACTCCTTGGCCAGTTGGGCCGCCAACCCATTCATCTCCCCCTGCGCCCGCCCCAGGGAAACGCCCGGCTTCAGGCGCGCCAGTTCGTTCAGCCAATTGTTTCCGCGGTTCGCTCTCTCCTCGGCGGTCCAGCCGATGGGTTTCCATAAATCGGACGAGCCCCACAGGCGATGACCAAACCCCGGTGGCATGACTCCGATGATCGTGACATTTTCCCCATCCAGGCGCAGGGAACGTCCGACAGCGTTGGTTTGACCACCGAACCGTCGCTGCCAGAAGCGGTGGCTGATCACCGCAACACGATGGTGGCCGGGTTCGTCGTCCGCCGGGCCGAACACGCGTCCGAGCAATGGTGGCGTTCCCAGAGTGGCGAAATAGTCCCCGGTCGCGACGGTGCCGTCCACGCGCTCCGCGGGTTCGCCGGGCTCGGACAGGTTGAAGCTCCATCCACTGAAGGCCGCGGAGGACGCAAACACCGAATTCCGAGCGCGACGATCCAGGAAGTTCGCCGGCGAGTGCGGCCAACTCTGCGACTGCGGCGAAGTCCGGAAAACCCGCACCAACCGGTCCGACTCCGGATACGGAAGCGGTTCGAACAGCAACGCATTGAGCAAACTGAACATGGCCGTATTCGCCCCGATCCCCAGGGCGAGGGTAAGCGCGACGACCGCGGCAAAGCCGGGGTTCTTGAGCAACGGACGCAGGGCGAGCTTCACGGGGGACACGGGTGACGAGCAGAAGGCAGTGAATTGGGGACCGCTCCCAAGGCACTCGATGGAGATGACACCGGAACCCGCAAAAATGTATGCCGCGGTCTGAATTCCCTTGAGGGCCGGCGGTCGTGCCCCCCCGATGGTCCGTGAACCTGTCACCCTATCTCGGGTTCGTGCTGGTGATCCCGGGCATGGTTCTGCTGGCGCGCCAGTTGTTTTGGGCGCCCGTGGTGCTGATGGAGGGACTGGAGGGCAAGGCGGCCCGGGACCGATCCCGGGCGTTGGCGTCGCGTTCGTGGCCGGCGATTGTGACGGCGGTGATTTTTTTGGTGGTGATGGACCGGGCGACCCAGGGCCTGGTGGGAACCCTGATCGGTCTCGATGCCCTTCCGAAGGATGGACTGGGTGCCAAGGTGCTCTCCAAGCTGGTGCCGCTGGCCAGCATCCTCACCCTGCCATTGGTGTCGATGGTGCCGGCGCTGCTCTATCTCAAGATGCGGGAACTGGGCGGCGAAACGCTGACCGAGATCATGGCGCAATTGGAGTCCGGCGGCTCCCGCAGCCGCTGGGAGCAGCGCATGCGCGCCCGGTTGCCGGTGGGCACGCCGTCCAAACCCACCTGAGATTTCCTCGACAGCGCGGTACCTCCGATCGTGGGGCGATCGGTGACTGTTGGCGTCCCGTCGAACGGCTCGACACGATGCGCCGCCCATCCTAAAAGGCCGCGTGTCCGCCCAACCGCCTCGCCTGACTGGCGTCCCTCGATTCCGCATTCATCCGGTTCGCGGACTGCTTGCCTTGGGCTGTCTGGGTGCGGTGGTATTGATGGCCTGGTTTTTTACCTGGCGGGTTGGCAATTCACGGGCCGTGCGGCGCGCGGAGGCGGCCATCCGCCAGCGCGGGGAACCCCTGACGTTGGCGGACCTCGCCCAGCGGGAACGGGACATTCCGGCGGACGAAAACGCAGCGGCTGCGATGCTCGACCTCTGGGAATCCGAGGATCCGGGGTTTTGGCGCGGATTCCGCAGCGGGAAACATCCCCTGCCCAAGCAGGTGGAACGTCGGTTGGATCCCGTCCTAAAGACAGTAGCCCTCGATCGTCCCGGTTTGCGTCGGGATCAGCCCTTGGATCCGGAGATCCAGTCCGCGGCGGACGCGTTGCTTCGGGAGCGATCCGGGCGTTTGGAGGCCGTGCGCGCGGCTCTTCGACGCCCGCAGGCTCGGTTTCCACACCGCTGGATGGAAGGGGGGGCCATGCAGTTGCCGTATTTGAGCGCAATTCGCGGTGAAGGAATGCTGTTCCACCTGGAGGCCCTGGGCGCGATTGAACGCGGGGATGTGGCGGCGGCGCTGGGCGCCTTTCAATCCACGGTGCTGCTCCAGCGGTTGCTGGCGGAAGAACCAATCCTGATCGCCCAGTGGGTTCGCCTCCGATTGGCGGGCCGGCTGATCCATGATCTGGAGCGTTTGATGACACGGGTCCCGTTGTCACCAGCCCAACTTGCGCAGGTTCGGGAGGTCCTCCTTCGCTTGGATTTACGGGATGGCCTCGAACCGACGATGCAGGTGGAGCGGGTGTTGGCGCTGGGCAGCTTCGATTTGACTGACGACACCTTATCGGCGGTCGAGGCCGAGAATGGGCCTGACGCCGAGGCGACGGTGATCGACCCCAAACAATACCGAACCGGGCAAAAGGTTCTGCGAGCCCTCGGACTTACGGATGTCGACCGACGGTTGATGCTCGAGACCCTGGGCGAAGGAGTCCTTATTGCGAAGCAAGGAACTCCCGAGTCGGTGCAAAAGTTCGAGGAACGTTTTGAACGGGCTGATCTCGAGGCGCGGGCGTTTCCCCCGAGAATCTTTTCTCTCCTGCTGCTCCCGTCTCTCAGCAGGGCCGCGACACGGTTTGCCGAATTCGAGGCCCAGCGTCGTGCGGCCCTGACGGCCGTCGCCGTCGAGCGCTATCGGCAGGAGCATCAGGGCAGGCTACCCGAAACTCTATCCGAGTTGCCGCTGGATCCCGCAGAGCTTCGGGTGGATCCCTTGGACGGCGCCCCGATGCGATTCCGGAGGCTCTCCAAGGGATACGAGGTCTACTCCGTGGGGGGGGATCGGGTGGACGATGGCGGCCGGGAGAAACCGGCCAAGGGCAACGTCGGAAACTTCGACATCACCTTTTTTGTGGAACGCTGACCTCCCCACGGGCATCGGGGAAGGCGGGCGCCATGGGTCCGGACCGTGGTGGTGTCCAGGGGACCGCACTCGCTGGGATGCCAGGAAGGGGAAGGGATTCGATCCGACGGAGGCCTATCCCGCCACCTCCACCGCGACTTTGCGGGCGCGGAGATACGGTGAAAGGTTCACCCTTTCCCCGCCCGCGTTAGACGAGCAGGTTCTGGATCGCTGAGTAATCCGCGACAGTGACGTGGGCTTCCCGCAATTGTTCGGCGGGCACGGAATTGGTAATGCCGATCACCTTCATGCCGGCAGCCCTTCCCGCGGCCACGCCGGCCACGGAGTCCTCAATGACGACACATTCCGTCGGAGGAACTTCCAGCAACTCGGCGGCGCGAAGGAAGATGTCGGGAGCCGGTTTGCCGCGGGGGACGTCGTCGGCGCTCACCACGGCGCTGAATTGGCGGCGTAAGTCGGAGAGATCGAGGACCGCGCTGATGACCGCGTGGTTCGATCCCGAGGCAAGGGCGACGGGGCCCCGGGACGCCAGCGCGCGGACCAGCGCGGGAATCGCCGGGAACACGGGCTGTTCGACGCGGAGCAGTTCGAGGAAGCGCTCCTGCTTCATCCGGCTCAATTCGGCCAGCGATTGTGGCGGCTGGTGTGCTGAGAGGAAGTCCCGCCAGACGACCTGATCCGAACGGCCGTAGTAGTCTGGGAAATGGATCCCGTGGTCATCCGCGTTACCGATCCGGGCGAAGGTATCGAGAAAGGCGCGCTCGTGGAGCGGTTCGCTGTCCACGATCACGCCGTCCATATCGAAGATGACTGCGGTATAGGGCTTCATGAAGTTGCCGCCGGGCAACCCAGCATGCGAATCGGAAGGTGGCCTCGTCGAGTGATCGCTCGCGGCATTTCCGGACGGGTCTCAGGCCCAGGGCGAATTGCAGAAGGAGGGCGCCGATCATTTTCGGCCAATGATCCCTGAACAACGAACAGCGAACCTGGCACCATGTTCTGAGATCCGCGGAATTGTATGCCGTGGACCAAATTTTTCGGCCGGCCGGCAAACGTGACTTCCCAGTGGCGTGGCAAGGTCACGCGGGTCCTATGGCTCCGCCGTTAACGGTTTCGGGGCGCAAGTTTCAACGGGCAGAAGTTTCAAGGGACAGGACACCAGTCGGGCAGGGGTGGCTGGATCTTCCCGACAAATAGGTGCCCTGTCCCTACGCGGGCGACGCTGGGGACAGGACATTCTGTGGAGGTCCGAAGGTTCGAAGGAACGAACATCGAACCTGTCGCCCCATTTGGCTCAAGGGACTGGTCCCCCAATAAGGATAAGGTGACAGGTTCACAGAATTGTCCGCCCCGAGGGAGCGTCGGGGTGAAGAACTTTTCGGGGTCTTCCATTGACGTCCCAAGGGGTTGTGGTTTAAGCCGTGTTCAACCGCAGCCGGTTGTGTTGCGATACGGAAAAGTATGCGGTGTCCGAAATGTGGAGGGCAGGACGACAAGGTCATTGATTCGCGTGCATCCCGGGAGGGCGCGGTGATCCGGCGTCGGCGCGAATGTCTGAGCTGTGAGCACCGGTTCACGACCTACGAGGAGATCGAGCAGCAGGAGTTGCTGGTGGTGAAGCGGGATGGGCGGCGCGAACCCTATTCCAAGGAGAAACTGCTGTCGGGCATGACGCGGTCCTGCCAGAAGCGTCCGGTGGGGGGCGATGTCCTGGCCGCGGCGGCGGACGAGATCACCAACGAGATCATGGAGCGCTTCGACCGCGAGGTTCCGGCCAAGGAGATTGGAGAGCGGGTGATGCGGGTGTTGCGGGGGGTCGATGCCGTGGCGTACGTCCGGTTCGCCAGCATCTACCGGGAATTTCAGGAGATCGGTGAGTTCGTGGAGGAGGTTCACCGGCTGGCCAACCAGCCGCTTCCGGACCGGCGCCAGATGGCGTTGATTCCGGACGCCGACGACGGTGACGCCGCACAAAGGAAAACCCCATGATTGCACTTCGAGACGACTGCATTCTGGTTGAGGACGTGAAGGGCATCTGCCTGCCCTGTTCCGTGGACCAGTTGACCCTGGAGTTCGTCGGCAATGCCGCGGACGCCCTGGATCCGGAGGTCCTGAAGCAGGCGGCCGCGGGCGTGCTGCATTACTTCAAGCACGAGCAGGGTCGCCAGTTTGTGACGGTCGGCGAGTTTGCCGCCGCCCTGGCCAAGGTGCTCGATGGATTTGGCATCAATGCCAAGGTGACCGAGGTGCAGGATGCCCGGATCCGAACCGCCGATTTGCGCTCCCTTGCCGCCGGATCAGGAAAACTCGGTGAGCTGGAATTCTTCACGAAGCTGCGCACCGCCCTGAAGGAACAACTGGCGGAACGTCCCCGGCGGATCGAGTTCCGCGGGCTCCGCGGGTGCGTGAAGCAGTTGACCGGACGCAAGCACTGGTGTCCGGAGTGTGAACGTTTGGAGAACTGGATCCTCGAAGTGTTGAGGGGATGGTATCAGCAGGAACCGGACGCCCGCGGTACCGCCCTCGTTGTTCGTTGAACCACGGCCCGCCGCCATGACTCTTTTTCAACGCATCATTGCCCGCCAGATTCCGGCGGACATCGTGTACGAGGATGATCTGGTGCTCGCCTTCCGCGACATCCATCCACAGGCACCCGTCCACGTGCTCGTCATCCCGAAGAAGGTGATTCCCCGCATCGGGGCGGCAACGGACGCCGACCAGGCGACGTTGGGGCACCTGCTCTTGAAGGCTGCCGAGGTGGCGCGGACGTTGGGACTCTCGGAGACCGGTTACCGCCTTGTCTTCAATCATGGCGCGCACGGCGGGGAGTCCGTCCCGCACCTGCACTGTCACATCCTGGGCGGGCGCCCCCTGGGATGGCCTCCGGGCTGAGGGACCGCGCAGTCCCGCCGGGCGCAGCGGCCCGTCTCCGCCCGATGGAGAACTCTCGACCCGTCGCGGGATTTTCTGGAGTTTCCGGCCCATGTTCCTGCCGGTGGTGGTCCGCGAACTGCAAGTTCGGTCCCGTTCCCCGGGAACCCACTATGTCCGGCTGGCGGCTGCCGCCGCGCTGGCGCTCCTGTGGGCGATGCTGTTCCAGGTTCTCAGCCAGCCCGGCGTTGCGGCGGCCTCGGGGAGGATCGGCCTGGAGGTTCTGAGTTCCTTCCTCCTGATGTATGTCCTCGTTGAAGGCGTCCGGAATTCGGCGGGCGGCATCTGCGAGGAGCGGCGCGAGGGCACCCTGGGATTGTTGTTTTTGACCGACCTGTCTGGACTGGACGTTCTTTTGGGGAAGCTGTCAGGAGCGGCCATTCAGGCGTTCTATGGCCTCGTTGCCGTGGTTCCTGTCCTGGCTTCGGCCCTGTTGTTCGGAGGTGTCTCCGGCGCGGAACTGGTGCGGATGGTTGCCGGACTTCTAGCGGTGCTGGCCCTTTCGCTGGCCTGCGGATCCTGGTCCTCGGCGCGTGCCCGCGACGCCATGGGTTCGATGCTGGTGGCGATGGGAATCCTGCTGTCGATTTGCCTGGTCCCTTTGCTTCTCGACGCGCTGATTTCGGTCACTTTGGGAGCCGCCTTCCTGTTTCCCCGCCAGTCCATTCTGGGTCTCGCGAGCCCGCTCAATACCGTGGCCCTGGTCGCGGATCCGCCGACGGGGAGCGGGACGGAGCGATTCTGGATCAGCCTCGCGCTGGTGGGGACTCAGGCGGTTCTGTGGATCCTGATGTCCGGTTGGCGGCTTCAGCGGGGTTGGCGGGCCGAGGCCTTGGGTGCCGGGAATCCGGAGCGTGTGCGGCAGGTTGCGAGGGTCGAACGGAGAAAACGGGGTGAGGAACCTTTGGAACGGACGGTCTCCCGACACATGAATTTGCCGCGGTGGAGCCGGCAACTGGTCCTGCTGACCTTTCTCCTCTCCCTGGGCACAGCCGGCATGCAGATCGTCCTGACCATGTCCCCGACCCTGGGACCGATTCTTCAGCTTCCGCTGGGCCTGATGGCCCTGACCCGGATGTTCCTCCTCATCTGGCAGGCCACGCGGGCATTCGGTGAATGGCGTCACGGGGGAGAACTGGAGATCCTTCTTACGACCACGGTCCCGGAGGGGGAGTTGGTTCTGCGGGTTTGGAAACAGTTTCGAAGTGTCCTCCTCCGCGTCATGGGGGTGGACGTGATCACTTCCGGGTTCATCACGGGGTTGACCCTGGTTTGGTACACGCCGGCCGCGCCTGTCCCGTCCATCCGGGAGTGGTTCCTTGTCTTTCATTGGGCGGGACAGGAATTGACGGAGATCGCGCAGTTCTGGTCCCTGATCTGGGTGGGGCTCTGGATGGGCCTGGTCAGCCGCAACTTGGGAACGGCTATTGGCAAGACCTTTGGCATCGTTGTGGTCGGAGGCTTCTTCTTTGCCATGCTGTTCCAACTGGGGATCGCCCGATGGACGACCGTTTCCCAGGGGACGGGTCACTGGAGTTTTCTGTTCCCGTGGCTCACTTTTGTCCTGATGGAGTGTGGGTTCTCATTGTTCTGGGTCCGCTGGGCGAAGCAGCGGCTGTTTCGGAGCCTTCGCACCGCCGCCGGGGGTGGGACCGCATCCTGAAACTTTCGGGGGGTGATTCGGGTTGTCGGGTTGGGTCAGCGGCGGTACCACGTCGCGAATCCCGCGTCCCATGAGTGACCCCAACATTCCTGATTCGAATTCCGATCCCGCTCCGCCCAGTGCCGGTTCTCCCCCGGCCGCGGCGCCTCAAAACTCGTTGCCTGTCGTGTCCCCGGGCACCGCCCGAGGATGGGAAGTGGCCTGCCACCTGGCCGGATTCTCAGGCTACCTGACCGGCGTGGGCTGGATCCTGGGACCGCTCATTGTCTGGCTGCTCAAGCGCTCGGAAATCCCGAGCGTCGATGCCCACGGCAAGGAGGCGCTCAATTTTCAGATATCGGTCCTGATCTATGCTCTGGCGCTGGTCGTGGTCGCGCTGCTGACCTGTGGGGTGGGCGGATTCTTGCTGATCGCCCTCGGCATCGGTCAGATCGTCCTGATGATTATTGGCGGCTTCAAGGCGGCCAATGGCGAGTTGTACCGCTATCCGCTGACGATTCGGTTGATCAAGTAAGCGAAATCGCTGCCGCGCGGGCCGCCTCGAATACGACCTGCACGGGGACCCCGGCCTGGACCGCCTTGTCGCGGCAGGCATCGAATTCGGGCGCCGCCTGAATCCGCTCCCCGTCGAGATGGCCAAGTTTGACCGGGATCTCGCCGTATTCCGTCCGGACCCGGACGATCTTCCGCTTCAGCTTTCGCCGTTCGGCCAGCGTCCGGCGCACTCCGAAGGCGCTCGTGTGGCGGAGCAGCCGCTCGGTGAAGCGGTCGGCCTCCGACGCAGCGCACAGCACGGTGAGCAGGACTCCCGGTCGGTTCTTCTTCATCTGGATCGGCGTGTGAAACACGTCGAGCGCTCCGGCCTTCAGGGTGCTCTCGACGAAATGGCCGAGCACTTCACCACTGACGTCGTCCAGATTGGTCTCCAGCACGGCGACGGTGTCGGTCTCCCAATCGTGGTCCGTGGCGGCGTCGGAGCCGGAGTCGGCGAGGACCGCCCGGACAACATTCGGGCGCGTTCGGTTGTCGCGGGTGCCCAGGCCGTAACCGATCTTCTTCGGCGACAATCCGGTCATGGGGCCGAACGTCTCGGCAAACTCCGCGAGCAGGGCTGCGCCGGTGGGGGTGAGCAACTCATTGGGTTCGTCGCACTGCGTCAGGGGAATCGATCGGGCTCCGAGGATCTCAAGGGTGGCGGCCGTGGGAACCGGATAACGGCCGTGGGCGCAGTTCACCCAGCCGGTGCCTTCGACCACGGGAGACGCCTGGACGCGGGGGCGTCCCAGCAGATCCAGGGCGATGCACGCCCCGACGATGTCCACGATGGAGTCCACGGCGCCGACTTCGTGGAAATGGACCTTCTCCGGAGGGACGCCGTGCACCTTTCCTTCCGCAACGGCAACCCGGCGAAACACGGCGATGGCTTTTTCCTGAACCCAATCGCCGAGACCGCTGCCGGTGATCAGGGTCTGGATCTGGGCAAAATCGCGAGACTCGGCCGGACTGTGCTCGTGCGAATGCCCGTGTCCGTGGTCGTGACTGTGGTCGTGACTGTGGTCGTGACTGTGGTCGTGACTGTGGTCGTGGCCGCAGTCTCCGCCGGATTCCAAATGGACCTCGAACTTGGTGCCCTGGATTCCGGACTTGTTGCCCTTGCGGACATGCAGGTGGTACCCGTCGAGTCGGAGCTTTTTGAGTTCCCGTTCCAGCGCCCGGAAGTCCACACCCAGGTCGATAATGGCCCCAAGGAACATGTCGCCACTGAGTCCGCTGAAAATGTCGAGGTACAGCACCTGCATGGGAATCAGGATGGGGGAGGCGACCCTGGAATGGCGATGGGCAATTGGGTGGTCCCGGACCCTGCCGGGTCCAGGTGTTGGGTGCGGAGAATGGTCGCAACGGGGACTTGTTTCCGGGGGGGGACTTCTGCCTTCCTTGCGCCCCGATGGTTCGTCTGAAGGAAATCGCTGCCGCGGCCGGAGTCTCGGTCATGACCGTCAGTAAGGCGCTTCGGGACAAGCCCGACCTGTCGGCGGCCACCAAACAGCGGATTCAAAGCCTCGCGGCACAGATGGGATATGTCCCCGACGTGAGTGCCCAGGGGTTGCGGAATCAGAAGAGCCGGTTGTTTGGACTCGTCATCTCCGCGGCTACGAATCCGATCAATGCCCGCATCATGCTGGGACTGGAGGAACGGGCGCACGAACTGGGCTACGACCTCATCGTGTCCCAAACGCTCAACCGTTCGGACCGTGAGGAGGCCGTGCTGCGTCGGCTGATTGCACGCAGGGCGGACGGCATCTTCCTCTCGCCGGTGTACCGCATGGAGCCGTCGGCGCCGATTTACGAGGAGTTGCTGCGCCGTTCGATTCCGGTGGTCCTGCTGGGGAACCGCGCTCCGTTCTGCCAGTCGTTTCCCGCGGTGGAGACCGATGACCAGGCGGCAAGTGCGGCGGCCACCCGTCATTTGCTGGAACTCGGACACCGCCGCATCGCCTTCTTCGCCGGCCCCCGGGTTTCGCCACAGGCATTGCAGCGGCTGGAGGGATATCGTCGCGCCCATCGGGAGTCCGGGTGTGCGGTGGATGACAAGCTGATCTTCAACGCCGGCACGACCATCGAGGAGGGCACTTCGGCCGCCCTCCAATGGATGCAGGAGGAGACCGGCGCCACGGCGATCCAGTGTGCCCATGACCTCGTCGCCATCGGGGCGGCG
>JAEUHD010000277.1 GCA_016793645.1 Verrucomicrobiales bacterium | reverse complement strand
GGGCGCTTGCGGTGGCCGGCCGGTTCCGTAGCCTCCGCCCATGTTCGAATCGTTGAGCGGCCGGCTGCAGGGGGTCTTTCGCAACCTCCGCGGCCTGGGCAAGATCTCGGAGTCCAATGTCAGCGACGCCCTGCGCGATGTGCGCATGGCGCTGCTGGACGCCGACGTGAATTTCAAGGTGGCTCGGGATTTCATCGAGTCCGTCAAGACCAAGGCCCTCGGCGAACAGGTCATCCAGTCGGTCCAGCCGGGCCAGCAGATGATCAAGATCATCCACGACGAACTCGTCGCGCTGCTGGGTTCCGAAAACGCCGCCCTTCAACTCGCGGGAAACCCCTCCTGCGTCCTGATGTGCGGCCTCCACGGCTCGGGCAAGACCACCAGTTCCGCCAAGCTGGCGCGCTGGCTGACGAAGCAGGGACGCACCGTGCTGCTCGTCGCCGCCGACGTGTACCGTCCCGCCGCCATGGACCAGCTCGCGGTGCTGGGTGAGCGGCTGGAGATCCCGGTCTTTGTGAAGAAGGGCGAGACCGACGTCCTGAAGATCGCCCGGGAGGCCCTGGACCAGGCGCGTCACCTGCAGCGGAACACGCTCATTTTTGATACCGCCGGCCGCCTTCAGATCGACGAGCCGCTGGTCCAGGAGTTGGTGCGCCTGCGGGATCTGGTGAAGCCGCAGGAGACCCTGCTGGTGCTCGACGCCGCGACCGGACAGGAAGCCGTCAACGTCGCCACCCATTTTGACAAGGCCCTGAACGTCACGGGCGCCATTCTGACCAAGCTGGACGGCGATGCCCGGGGCGGCGCGGCGCTGTCCTTCCGATCCGTCGTCGGCAAGCCGATCAAGTTCATGGGCGTCGGGGAAAAGCCCGAGGACTTCGAACCCTTCCATCCGGAGCGGATGGCCCAGCGCATCCTGGGCATGGGCGACGTGGTCACCCTCGTGGAACGGGCCGCGGAGGCCGTGGACCAGGAAAAGGCGATGGAGCTGGAGGAGAAGATGCGGAAGGGCCAGTTCACGCTGGACGACTTCCTATCCCAGCTGCGGGAGATGAAGAAGATGGGTCCGCTGGAGAATCTGGTGGGGCTGCTGCCGGGGGGTTCTGACATGCTGAAGGGCGCGGACCTCTCCAAGGGAGAAAAGGAGTTTCGCCGGATGGAGGGAATTCTGTGCGCAATGACCCCGGCGGAGCGCAAGACACCCCAGCTTCTGAACGCCAAGCGCCGTCAGCGCATTGCGAAGGGCAGCGGCGTCAACGTGGCCGAGGTGAACAACGTCCTGCGACGGTTCGATGAAATGCGGGAGATGATGAAGAAGCTGGGGAAGTTCCAGAAGATGATGGGGAAGTTCGGCGGGAAGCTTCCGGCGATGCCGGGCATGGGTGGCGGGATGCCGTTTCGTCGCTGACGGGGAGTTGCGCCTGGAGGACCGGCCCCGGGTGAATCCCGAGGCGCGACGTGGGGCGGTTCACGCCGGCGGCGTGAACTCGATCAGCGTGTCGAGGCGGGTGATGCGAAACAGCTCCCGGATCATGGGCGGCGCGCCCTTGATCCGGACCCCGCCGCCGCGGCCCGCCACCGCCTTGTGGGCCGACATCACGGCACCCAGTCCCTCGCTATCCATGAACGTGGCCCGGCTGAGGTCGAGTTCCACGTTGCGATGCTCGGGCTTGAGGGTCGCCCGGAGGAATTCCCGGAACAGACCGGCGGTCGGCCCGCTGAGGTTGTCGAAGTCCACAAACACCAGGGTGTCCCCGTTTGAAATGGTTCTCATGCCGGCCTCAATGGAATGGTTGAAGGCGACCGTCCCGTCCGGACCCGGACGCGTCAAGGGGCGATCCACCGTGGCCTACTCCGATCCCAAGTCGACGTGACCGCCGAGACCGACACATTCTCGTCCGACACTTGCATCCGGATGAAGGCCGGCCCTAGCCTTTGCGTCCGGTCGTCGCATGCACTTGATTCCGCTCCGCACCCTGACGTTGTTTCTCGGTTTGATGGCTACCACCATGACAGCCTCCGCCAAGGATGATTCCAAACCGGCACCGGCCTCCGCGCCCGCCACAAACCACTCCGCCAAGACGCCGCGGAACGGAAAGCTGAATCATGTGGTGTCCTTCAAGTTCAAGGATTCCGCCACCAAGGATCAGATCCGGGAGGTCGAGGAGGCCTTTCGGGCGTTGAAGACCAAGATTCCGCAGATCCAGAAGCTCCAGTGGGGCATGAACAACAGCCCCGAGGGATTGAACAAGGGATTCACCCACTGCTGGGTGCTGACCTTCGTGTCCGAGGCGGATCGGGATGCCTACCTGGTACACCCCGATCACAAGGAATTCGGCAAACTCCTGAAGCCGGTTCTGGGAGACGTGTTCGTGATCGATTTCTGGGCCAAGGATTAGGCGGGACCGTCACACACCCTCTGCGGCGGATGGGGCCTGCGGGGTGCGATCAGGCCGACACGGCAGCCCGTTTCGCGGCGGGCCTCGCCACCGCGGCCAGGCGTTCCAGGAACGGATGCTGCGCCACCTTCATGTGGCCGCGTGCGGTGGGCACCGGAAAGAACGCCGCCCGGTCGATCTCCGGCCACACGGACCATTGGCCCGACCCCGCGGGCCATTCCACTTCCACCATGCTGGTTCGGATGGGCACCGAAGCGTCCCAGTTCCCTTCAAATCCCCAGGCGTGGACCGTCTTGCCGCCGCGTTGGCGGACGGACCCCAGTTCCAGATAGGGACCGCGAGGTTCGATCCCCACCTCCTCTTGGAATTCCCGGACGGCGGCCGCCATCAGGTCCTCGCCGGACTCCACCTCACCCTTGGGAATGGTCCAAATGTCGTGATCCTTGTGTGGAAACCAGGGTCCGCCCGGGCGCGCCAGAAACACTTCCAACACCCCCTGGTTCCAGCGGAACATGAGGAGTCCCGCGCTGATCCTTCCGCGTCGGGGAACCCGGTTGTTGGAAAAGTAGCGTGTCACGGCCGTGTTGGGGTTGCGGTTTCCGGGGCGGGGACCGGAAGACCAACCTATTTAGGATGGGGATATCGGTGGCGAATGGACAACATTCCTCAGCTTCCGTTCGAGAACCTCCCCGGCCATGGCCGGATTGGCGCGTCCCTTGGACAATTTCATCAGCTGGCCCTTCAAAAAATTCAGCGCCGCCGTCCTGCCGGCCCTGAAATCCGCCGCGGGGCCGGGATTGGCGGCGATGACCTCATCGGCAAGCCCTTCAATCGCACTGGAATCGCTCACCTGAGCCCACCCCTTGGCGGCCACGATGGCTTCCGGACCCGCCCCGCTGGTGAACATCTCTGCGAACACGTCCTGGGCAATCTTCGAACTGATCCGGCCTGATTCCACCAGCGTGACCAGCTCCCGAATGGCATCCGGGCCAAACCGGAGATCGGCCAGCCGGACTCCGTGAGCCGAAAGCGCGGCCGGCAGGTTGTTGATCACCCAGTTGGCGATCGCCTTTGGATTCCGGAATCCCCGGGCCGCCGCCTCAAAGAACTGTCCCAGCGGCAGGTGGTCGGTGAGCACGTCCGCATCCCCGGCCGGGAGCGCGTAATCCCTCATCAGGCGCTCCTTGCGCGCCAGGGGCAGCTCCGGAACGCGGGCCCGCACCTCGTCGAGCCAGGTTTCCGTGGGAGCAAAGGGCATGAGGTCCGGCTCCGGAAAGTATCGGTAGTCGTGGGCGTCCTCCTTGGACCGCATCGGCTCGGTGATCCCGGCCTCGTCATCCCATCGGCGAGTCTCCTGCCGGAGGGCCTCCCCGCGTTTGACGGCCTCGATCTGGCGTCCGGACTCAAACTCGATGGCCCGTCGGACTGCGGAGAACGAGTTCAGGTTCTTGAGTTCGATCTTGGCGCCGAGGGTCGACTGTCCCCGGGGGCGTACCGAGATGTTGACGTCGCAACGCACCATGCCCTTTTCGAGGTCGCAGTCGCTGATGCCGCCCCGGACCAGGATGTCGGTCAGTGCCCGAAGGTAGGCGTAGGCCATGTCCGATCCGGTGAGGTCCGGCTCGGAGACGATTTCCAGCAGGGGTACCCCCGCCCGGTTGAAATCCACCCCGCTGTACCGTTCGAAGTGGTTGTTCTTGCCGACATCCTCCTCCAAGTGGGCGCGGGTGATCCGAACCCGGGTCCGCCGCCGGCCTTCAGCGTCGGGATCCGCTCCCTCAAACTCAAATTCCACCCAGCCATTCTGGGTGCTCGGGCGATCATACTGGGTAACCTGGTAGTTCTTGGCGGAATCCGGGTAGAAGTAGTTTTTCCGGTCGAACTTGGCGTACTTCGGGATCTCGCAATTCAGGAGAAGCCCGGTCAGGACCGTGAGTCGGAGAGCCTCATCATTGGCCACCGGCAGGACACCGGGCATGCCGAGGCAAATGGGGCAGACGTTTGTATTGGGCTCGGCGCCAAAGGTATTGGGGCAGGTGCACCACATCTTGGAGCGCGTTTTGAGCTGAACGTGCGTCTCCAGTCCGATGACGGTTTCGAAATCCATGTTGCCGGAACGGGTATGCCACCGATGGAGGGTGGAAGCCATCCCGATTCTCCGGGTAGGTTGACACCCAACGCAGGGCTCCGTTACGGTCGAGGCTCAGTTTCGGCCATCATTTCGGGTGGCCGCGAAGAATGGAGGCAGTATGGCGGAAGGATATTGTGTTCGGTGCAAAGCGAAGAAGCCCATCGCCGATGCTGTGGAGGAAACGATGAAGAACGGGCGCAAGGCCGTGAAAGGCAAGTGCCCGACCTGCGGCGCGGTGATGTTCAAGATTCTCGGAGGCAAGGCCGCCGCCGCGCCCGTTGCCGCACCGAACCCGCCCGCCGCCGCTGCCTGAGCGTCGTCATCCGCACGGCTTCCTGATCTCTTCGAAACCGGATTTCGGTCGCGGAATCCCTGACCTTACCTCCGTCCGCCGCCGGCGTTCCCCGAAAGGCTTGGGTGTGGGTCAGCGACTGGGGGGGACGGACCGGATTCCTCCGTCCGGAGCCACAAGGACCTCCGCCGCCGGGGCCACCGCGCCGCGGGTTCGTTTGCCCCCCGGCCATCGAACCTCCAGTTCCAGCGGGCTGGTTCCCCCCGGAAGTGCCAGGACGGAGACGCTGCTGTCCGTGCTCCAATAACCGGCCCCAAGGTGCAGTTCCCGCCACGGACCCGCCGTGGCTCCCCGGAGCAAACGGACCGCGCCGCCGATCCCCTTCGGATTTGACCCCTCACCGGAGAGACGGACCCTCAATCCCGTTCGGGCTCCCGTGTTTCGGAACAGCTTGGTTGCAGCGCCGTTTTGCGTGACGACGAGATCCGGTCGTCCATCGGAGTCGAAATCGGCAACAGCGGCCGCCCGTTGTTCCCCATAGGCCGCCACCCCGTCGAGAAGCACGGGTGAGAAGCCGCCACGCCCATCGCCGCGCATCCACAATCCACGGCCCGCGTCGTTGCGGGCGGTCAGCGGGTCCCCGTCGAACCAGTTCTGTGCAAGGAAGAGATCCTCGGCCCCGTCGCCATCCGCATCCGCGACGGCGATTCCGAAGACGGGGGCAACCTGGGCCTGGTCGGGGAGGACGCGCGCCTCGAAGTGATCCCCGCGGTTCAGGAACAGGGTGGTGGCCAGCCAGGAGATTTCAAGGCGGGTGGCCTTCCGGAGGCGATCCCCAAAGACCTCGGGAATCGTCTTCGTCGCAAACTCGGTGTAGGTCGGGATCTCCCCGCGAAGCCACGGATACGCCATGCTCCACAGGGGATACTCGCGCCCCGGCCACTCATTCCCGTCCTGCAGCAGGACTTCGATGAGATCCACCGTTCCGGTGCCTTCGAGGTCTCCGTAATAAAGTCGACGGATCGGCGCGACTTCGGGGGAGGACACCGAAGCCCCGGCGAATGCATTGTTCCAACCCCAGTTGCCCGCCACCAGGTCCATCCGGCCATCGCCATCAAAGTCCCCGGAGGTGATTCCAGTCCACAATCCCGACAGGCGACTCAGCGGCATCCGGGTTCCCTGGTACTCCACCAGGGGATCCCAGGGATCGAGGCGGCCCGCCGTGTTTCGGAACAACACCAGCGGGCCCCATTCGCCGGCGAGGGCAAGGCAGGGGCGTCCATCGTCCTGAAGGGCGCTGAAGCAGGCGCCGCTGATGCGTCCCAGGGCCTCGAAGCGGTGTAGAATCGTGAGGCGCCCGCCGGAGTTCCTCAGGAGCAGGGAGGGCGCCGGCTCGGGCCAGCGGCCCGGGACCGCCCTGCCTCCACAGAAAATCTCCAGCTCGCCGTCCCCGTCCACATCCGCCGCGGCGAGCGGCCCGACGCTGAAGGGAATCCCCAGGACGGCCTCGCCGCTTCGGTGCGAGGCGAGATCGTAGAGGCGAAGGGCTCCCCCGTTGGTCTGGCCGTCCTCCCAGTTGCTGGACCCCGTCACCAGGAACCCGTTCAAGGGGAGCAGCGTCGTGCTGTCCCGGGCCAGGGGCCGCTGCAAGGCGGCGTCCTCCCATCGCTGAAATTTGCCCCCGCCCGCATTGGTGTATACCGACACCGTGCCTCCGCGCCCGGACCCCAGCACAAGGTCCTCACGGCCGTCCCCATCCAGGTCCGCCCAGGCCGCACCGGGACCGAGCTGGCTGAGCTTGTTCGGGAGCAGCGGCTGTCGTGCGAAATCGTCCGCCACCTCGTCGGCGTGCCGGTGCTTCAGACGGTCCGAGACGTCCTCAAAAGTGAACCCGGGCGTCGCCGCGGGCTCCGGCGTCGGAGGTTTCACCGGGCTCCCCCGTTCCGGGATCTCCACCACGGAGTTGGCGGGAACGGATTCCAGCACGCTGCGCCGGCCGGAGGGCCAGCGGACCTCAACGGAGACTTCGCGGGCGGAGCCTGTCCCGATCGACCGGATCGCCTCGTCTCCACTCAGGTACCGACCGCCGGCGATCATCTCTCGCTGTTGCGGCGCCCCGTCCCCGGGTGTGTCTTGGGGCCGAACGAGAATCCGTGCGCCAATGCCGCGCGTATTCCCCCCGCTTCCGATCAGCCGGATTGCCACCCGCGGCGCGGCTCCGTCATTGCGGTACAATCCCGGCGCATCGAGCAGGTTGTTCATGACGACGTCCAGGTCACCATCGTTGTCGAGGTCCGCCAGTGCCGAACCCTGGGAAATGCCCGGGGTGGCGAATCCCCATTCCGCGGCGACATCCCGGAACACCGGGACCACCGCATCGCGGTCGGCCACCGGAACCCCCGCCCGCCGCTCCCCGGTCAGGTTTCGGAAGAGCACGTTGGGCGTGTTCAAACGCGGGAAGGTTCGGACGAGTCTCGCGATGTCGTCCTGGGTCATGCTCCGCCCGCCCCGCTGGGCGGCATTGATCCGTTCCTCCCCGTCGCTGTCCTGAAAGTCCCGGAGCTGCCCGTTGGTGATGAGGATGTCCTCATAGCCGTCGAGGTCCACGTCGAGGAAGATGGGTCCCCAGGACCAGTCGCTCGCGTCCACACCGGCAAAGAACGCGACCTCGCTGAAGGTGGCGTCGCCGCGATTGATCTGAAGGGCATTGCGGAGGAGCTGCACCCGGTCCTCATGGACCCCCGGAGCCCGGAATTCGGGCGTCATGCCGGCGAGGGCCCGGGCGCGCGCGGCCCGGGCGCGCGCCTTCATGTCCACCGTGAACAGGTCCACAAACCCGTCGCGGTTGAGATCCCCGAAGTCCACGCCCATGGAGAACATGCTGTTGCTCCGCAGGGCGGTGCGGGCGATGGCCTGGAACCGGGCGCGTCCCTTCGTCGAGACATTCAGCCAGAAACGGTCGGGCGTGTGCAGATCATTGCAGACGTACAGGTCGGGGAGACCGTCCCCGTTCACGTCCCCGAAATGGGCGGCCAGGCCCCAGTCGTTGGGCGCCCGGCCCAGCGGACGCCCGTCTTCGTCCAGGAAGGTTCCGTCCGTCCATCCGGCCGCGGCGAAGTGTCCGGATCCGTCATTGATCCAGAGCACGTCCGCCTCGCCAAACTCCATGACCTCGCCGTTGCGTCCCAGTTCGAAGCGGTTGGTCAGTTCGGGATCGGTGGTTGGGCGGCCATTCAGTGCCGTGACCACCGCCCCACCGCGCTCGTAGCGCAGGGAGAACTTGGCCGACGGCTGGTCCAGGATGGTGGAGGGACGGAAGTTCGCGACGTAGAGGTCGAGGTCCCCGTCGCCATCGACATCCGCCAGCGCCATCGACGTTGCGCCGCTCCTCGATCGGAGCCCGGCCTCCGTGGTCACTTCCGAGAAGTGGCCCCGGCCGTCGTTGTGGAACAGCCGGGTTCCCCCTCCCAGCGCATTCAGGAGAAGGTCGAGACCCCCGTCGCCGTCGACATCCGCAAACGTGACGCCGGTATGGTCATAGGTTCCCGGGGGAAGGCGGAACTCCGTGCCGGGGAAGGCGGTGGCCGTGATGTCCTCGAAGCGCCATCCCCCCAGGTTCCGCACCAGTTGTGGCGGGGCATCGAGACCGACGAACAACACGTCGCACCGGCCATCGCCATCCACGTCGCCCAGGGCCACTCCGGACCCGGAAAGCAGGGTCCGGTTGGTGATTCCCCGGTCGTCCCCCAGGCGGTTGGTGAAGGAGATGCCGAGTTCCGCGGCCGGCATCCGCGTGAATCCGGGCTTCCCGGAACCCTCGGGACGGACGGCCGCCACGCGCCCCCCGTCCCGGGCCTGCCATTCGAGGGACCATGCGGGTGGGGTGCCGGCCGCCAAAACCGCGAGAAGAGCGAACAGGGGGAGCTTCATGGCGAGCGGGTCAGCGAGCCGTCCGGCGTGATGCGCACGGAATGGAGATCCGCAGCGAGGGGGGAGCGGGTGACCTTTCCGCCCGGCCAGTGCACCTCCACGGCGGTGGGCTGGCCGCGACACGTGAGGACACGCGCCGGGCCATCCACCGAGAGCCATCCCGAGCCCGCCTGCACCTCCTGAATGGGACCCGGTCGATCCGGGGTGAGCAGTCTCAGGCGCGCCCCCAACGCCGTCGGATTGGAGGGCGTCCCGTCCAGCCGGACCCGGACGCCGGGCTTCCCGGTGACGTTGTGGAAGAGGCGGACCGGTCCGAAGTTCTGGGTCATGACCAGATCCGGACGACCATCGAGGTCGTAGTCTGCGACGGCGGAAGCCCGGGCGTCGCCCCACACCTCGAGGCCGCTCTGCATCGGAGTTGCCGAATGGAAGGATCCGGTGCCGTCCCCGGTCAGCAGCAGTCCGCATCCTGCGTCCTGGCGCGCCTCATCGGGCCGCACGGGGAAGAAGTTCTGGGCGAGCACGACATCCAGGGAGCCGTCCCCGTCAAAATCCGCGAGGGACAGCCCGAAGACCGGGGACTGCTGCGCGTCGCGGGGCAACGGACGCACTTCGAAATGGTCGCCGCGATTGAGGAACGCGGTGGTGGCAAACCAACGCGCCTCGACCAGGGACGGTTCCCGCGAGGGATGGAGGGCGGCCAGGATCCGGGCGATATCCGCCTCGCCAAAGGCGCTCCGCGAGGGAAAGGCATCGTGGAGCTGGGGGAAAACCGCGAACAGGACGTCGGCGCGTCGCACGGGCAGCTCGCGGCCGCCCGACCGGTACGACTCCAGGAGATCCACCGTGCCATTTCCGTCGAAGTCGCCGTAGGCAATCCTCCGCACCTGGTCCGGCGACATGCCCTCCGGACCGCCGGGAGCGCGCGGGACCGGAAACCAGTTCCAGCCGCGGTTCCCCGCCACGAGGTCCGGCACTCCGTCGCCATCCAGGTCGCCGGTCGCGACGGAGGTCCACCATCCGGTCAGATCGCCGAGGGACCGCGGGCCGGCTCCAACGGAGGGGCCGGAGACCGCCGGATTCCAAGGCTGGAATCGTCCGGCCTCGTTGCGGAAAAGGCGAAGGGGGCCCCATTCCGTGGCCAGCGCCAAATCCGGGTCGCCATCACCGTCGAGGTCGGAAAACACCGCTCCATTCACCAAACCGGCGTCTTCGAACCTCTGGAACACGGCGAAACGACCGCCCTGGGACTTCAGCAGCAGGGAGGGCGCGGGTTCCGGATAACGCCCCGCCCGGGCTCGTCCGCCGATGAAAATCTCGAGCTCCCCATCCCCGTCGACATCCGCCTGCGCCAGAGGTCCCACGGCAAAGTCCGGACCGGAGACGCTTTCCCCCGCGGCATTGCGCTCCAGGTCGTAAATGCGGATCGCTCCTCCGTTGGTCCGGCCATCCCGATAGTTGCTGGACCCGGCGAGGAGGGTGTGGCCGGACACCAGGACGGTCGTGAGGTCCCGCAGGACCGGCTTCTGAAGCGGCGCATTCGTCATGCGCTCAAAGCCGGCCTCGCGATTGCGGAACACGGCGGGGACCCCTCCCGCGGCCGTGCCGAGGATCAGGTCCTCGCGGCCATCGCCATCGAGGTCCGCCCAGGTCGCACCGGCGCCCGGATAGGCGAGACTCCAGGGAAGCAACGGCTGTCGATCCAAATCGTTGAAGGGCGTTCCGCCGGAGTCCGAGACAATCCCTCCCACCGGGTCGGCAAAGAGCGGAGGTGGGTTCCGGGAAGGGGGCCGGGGAGTCGCCGGATCGGAACCCTCCGCAATTTCCACCGTGGAATTGGGGGGCACCCCCGCCATCCGGGTGCTCCGGCCGGACGCCCACGCCACCTCCACCTCCAGGTTTGCGGCATCCCCTGCGGCAAAGGTGCGCACCGCCTCGTCCCCGCCGAGGTAACGCCCGCCCGAGATCATCACCTGGCTTTGCTCGGGGACCGGACCTCCCCGCACGCGGATCCGCGCGCCAATGCCGGCGCTGTTGCCTCCGGTGCCCCGAAGACGGATGGCAATCCGGGGGGCCGTCGCCTCATTGCGCAGCAGCAAGGGCGGGGCGTTGAGGTTGTTCTGCACCACGTCCAGATCGCCATCCCCATCCAGATCGGCCAGGGCCATCCCATGCGTGACATTGCGCGTGTCAAAACCCCAGGCGGTGGTTTCGTCGGAGAACGACAGGTTGCCGCGGTTGCGGAAGGCGGCGTCCGGGGTGTCGAACCGCCGGAACAGTTTGCGAAGGTCGAGCAGTTCCCGGGTGGAGAGTCGGCGCTGGGTTTTCATCCGTTCCGCCCTCTGGCCCGCGTCGGCGTCCATCATCTCCAATTCGTGTCCGTTGGAAATCAGCAGGTCCTCGAATCCGTCCAGATCGACATCCAGAAACACCGGGGACCAGGACCATTCGCTGGCGGCCAGTCCGGCAAACCGGGCAATCTCGGCAAACGTCCCGTCACCGCGCCCGAGGAACAGGGTGTTGGCGGAGAACTGCAGGGTTTCGCGAAGCGTCCCCGGGTCGAAGGGGGTCGCCGGAAGGCCATCCACCTGTACGTTCCGTTCCCGGTGATCCCGGCTCAGCATGTCGAGAACGAGAAAATCGTCCACGCCGTCCCGGTTCACGTCCGCAGCATCCACGCCCATGGAAAACGCCGCCGTGTGCCGCAGCGCCTCCGGACGGGCCGCCTTGAATCGGACCGGACCGCCGGCCGGGGTCTCGTTGATCCAGAACCGGTCCGGCGACTCGAAATCGTTCGCCACGTACAGGTCCGGCCGGCCGTCCCCCGTGACGTCCCGGAACATCACGCTGAGGCCCCAATCATGGGGCTCGGCGGTGAGGGGTCTTCCCGAGGCGTCGAGAAACGCGCCCCCGGTCCAGGAAACCGGCGTGAATTTCCCGGCACCCTCGTTGAGGAACAGGGCGTCGGGTTCCCCATTCTCCTTCACCCCGACAGGAGTCAGATAGAAGCGTCCGATCAGATCGGGCTCCGAGGTGGACCGGCCATTGTAGGCCACCACACGCGTTCGGCCGTCCTCGGTCCGCATCGTGAACTTCGCGGCTGGATCGTCCCGAAGGCTGTTGGCGCGATAGTTCGCCACGTAGAGGTCCAAGTCGCCGTCGCCGTCCGCGTCCGCCAGCGCCAGACTCATCCCCGCACGCCCCGGGTTCAGAATCGGACCCCGGCCAAACACCCCGCGTCCCTGGTTCCACCAGATCCAGGTGCCCTGCCCGATGGTGTTGACGATCAGGTCCAGATCGGCATCCCCGTCGAGGTCGGCGAGGACCGCACCGGTGGCATCCACCCCGGGAAAACCATCCGGAAACCCCGGGCGCGTGGCATCTGTGAATTTCCAGCTTCCCCCGTTCAGAAACAGGGCGCTGCGCCCCTCCGGTGCCGCGAGAAACACATCGGCGCGTCCATCCCCGTCGACGTCGCCCAGCGCCACCCCGGATCCGTTGAGGTAAATCTGGTTGGTCAGGTAGCGTTCCGGGGCGACCCGGTTGCTGAAGTGGATCCCTGAGTCCGCGGCGTTCACCGGGGTAAACCCCGCGGAGCGGGTCCCGCGAACCACGGTCACCGGTTGGATCCGGGCAGCCCCTTCCGCCGCCCATCCCGGTCCCGCCGCAACCGCGACGACGAGTCCGGCGAAGGCCGCAGAAGTACCCTTGGAGAACACGCGGCAAAGATGCGGAACCCAGGCAGGATCGTCGAGGACCTCGTTCCTCCCCGCGGATGGGATCCCGGGATGGGATGACCCTCCCAAAAAAATGAGGGCCGGTCCTGTGGACCGGCCCTCGGTGATGGGGCCCACGACGCGCTCACCTGCGCGCTCAGTTCTGCGGCAGCACCAACGACACCCGGCCAGCCTCCCCTGCCGCAGCAGGACCCCTCTGCCAACACTCGAAGGTTGCCGGTTGAACCATCTGGTAGATGGAACGCGGCAAGGGACGAAATGTTCAAAAATAATGGGTGGGAGCCTCAAATCTCTCCAACCCCCGGGGATTGGCGGGATATTCAGCGGCATAACCAATTGCAGATCTGCGGGTTTGGAGAATGGTGGCCCCGCAATATTCTCCACGCTCCCGACCGGACTCCGTTTCCGTGTAGCCTTTTCCCGTCGCTCCATGGCGCTCCTGTTTCCCCTTCCTCCTCCGGTTTCGAGACCGCACCGCGTTGTCGTGACGGGCGCGGGCATCGTGACGGCCCATGGATTGGGGTGGGAGGCCAATGTCCGGGGTTTCCGAGCCGGGACGAGGTCGTTCCGACCGGTGACCCTGTTTGATGTGTCCCGGCAACGGGCTCGGATGGCAGCCGAGGTGGATCTTCCGCGAAACCTGCCGGCCACCGGGCTCAGCGCCCGCAAGGAATCCCGTCTCGACCGGGGTTCCCGCATGCTCCTGCACGCGGCCGTGGAGGCGTGGCGGCAATCCGGGTGGCAGGGGGGCGGAGTCGTCCCCCAGGTCCTGGGAACCACGAGCGCCGGCATGATGTTTGGGGAACAGTTCTTCCAGCAGGCGTCGGTTCCCCCGGGGTCCCGGAGGGGACAGGCCTCCCGGGTCATCCATTACCAACCCCAACGGCAGGCACTCGACCTGGCGGACGCCTTCGGGATCGATGGATGTCCCATCGTCATTGCAAATGCGTGTGCTTCGGGGGCCAACGCCATCGGAACCGCGTTTGAGATGATCCGGACCGGACGCGCCCGGCGGGTGCTCGCCGGGGGTTACGACGCCCTGAGCCAGTTGGTGTTTGCCGGGTTTGACTCCCTGCAGGCGTTGTCCACATCCACCTGTCGTCCCTTCGCCGCGGACCGCGACGGGCTTGCGCTCGGGGAGGGGGCGGCCGTCGTCTGTCTGGAGTCGGTGGACGTCGCCGCGGACAGGGGGGCAACGGTCCTGGGGGAGATTGCGGGCTATGGCGCGGCCACCGACGTGCATCATCTGACGCAGCCTCATCCCGAGGGAGCCGCCGCCCAGGCCACCATGGCGGCCGCGTGCGCCCAGGCGGGTATCGTCCCCGCGGAAGTGGACTACGTCAATGCCCACGGAACCGGGACCCCGCTCAACGACAGCGCCGAAGCCGCCGCCCTGCGCGCCTGGGCGGGTGAGGCAGCAGCTGCAATTCCGGTCAGCTCCACCAAGGCCGGCATCGGACATCTCCTCGGAGCAGCGGGCGCCGTCGAAGCCGTGATCTGCCTGATGGCGCTCGCCGGAGGCTGGCTTCCGCCCGAGCGGGGAATCGAGGTGGTGGATCCGGCCTGCACGCTTCCGCTCGTCCGCGAGCCTGCGGAACGTCCGCTCCGGTGCGTCCTGACCAATTCGTTCGGATTCGGCGGGGCCAACGCGTCGCTGGTCCTGCGTCGATGAGCACGGTGAACTCCCAACGCATTTTTGTGCATGGCTTGGGCGCGGTCTCGCCCGCGGGCTGGGGCGTACCGCCCCTGGTCGCCGCTGTCCGGGACGGTGCTTCACTCCCGACGTCGGAGATCTCCGGCGGTGCCGGGTTCGTGACCCGGGTCCGCCGCGTTCCACCACCCGTG
>JAEUHD010000247.1 GCA_016793645.1 Verrucomicrobiales bacterium | reverse complement strand
CCGCCTCGCGGCGACGCAGTTGCCTTCAGCTACACGATGCCCTGTCTGCATCGTACTCAGTCTTTCACTGGTTAGTCTCATCAGCTTCACAAACGCACGGAGGGCTCGCATGTTGCGGGCCCCATTCAATTCACGCCCCTCGTTCGTGGAGTCACCCGAAACCCCATCCCCACACCCAACCCCGGACTTGATCGCGGACGGCGACACCCCATCCCTCCCTTCGTTCCCTACAGCAAGGTGGCTGCGGGCTGCCGCCCGCGGGTGACCCCTCCTTCGCGCCTGCTGCGCGAAGGACCGGCGGGTCTGAACCAAGGAAAAGGGTCAGCGCCTCCTCCCGTCGGCGGCTACGGGTGGGCTCGCATGTTGCGGGCCCCATTCAATTCACGCCCCTCGTTCGTGGAGTCACCCGAAACTCCATCCCCACACCCAACCCCGGACTTGATCACGGACGGCGACACGCCCTCCCTCCCGAACGGCGCCCCGACCGACGGCAAAATTTTCAACTCGACCTGTCCTCCAGCAAACGCTTTCTAGCCGGGTGGACGCCATGCATCGGGATCCCCGACACACACCCCAGGATTCGCCGCCTCAGGACCGAAGCCTCATCCTCGGCAATCCCCGGACGAAGCCGCTGACCCGGGGACAGAAGACCTTCAATCGGCTGGTTCGCCGCATTGAGGACCTCCGGAAGGAAATGGCCCGCGAGACGGAACGACTGGACCGCCTGATGGGTGCCTATGCCGCCGATCTTCACCCGCTGGAGCTGGACATCCTCGAGCAACGCAAGGCGCTCGTCCGTGCGCTGCGGCCGTTCCTGAAGGGGAAGAGCCTCCCCGGACGCCGACAACGGGACACGCTTCGGACACTCCTCTACGACCAACTCGAGACAATTCAGTCCATTGCAGGCCCGGTGTGGACCGACGAAGACCTTCGCGACTTGTGGAACGAGCTGGATGCGGTTTTCCGGGCGCGCCGAAGCCGTCTGGACGACACCCTGTTCAATGAATTCCAGTCCGTGGCCGAGCAGGAATTCGATGCGATGGGGCTGAAGGTGGACCTCTCCAAGTTTCGGCCCGGGATGACCCCGCAGGAGTTCCAGGAGGCCATGGAGGATGTCCACCGGCAGGTCGAGGAGGCGCCGGATCCCGAACCGAAACCCCGAGGCACCTCCCAGACACCTCCCGGCTCGAAGCCACGCCCGACCGCGGCGGATCGGAAACGTCTGGAGGAGGAATTGCGCCAACGCGATCTCAGCAGCCTCTACAAGCAGCTCGCCAAATTGCTGCATCCGGATCTCGAAGCCGATCCGACCCGGCGTGCGGAAAAGGAGTCCGCCATGAAGCGCCTGACCACCGCCTACAAGGATCGCGACCTGCACGCCCTCCTCGAACTGGAACTGGAGTGGATCCAGCACGAGGGTGCGGATGCCAGCCGTCTGGGCGATCAAAAGCTGCGGATATACAACATCATTCTCGAAGAACAGGCCCGTGACCTGGAAGACCGCCTTCGCGAGATCTCCCTGCATCCGCGTTACGCCCCCTTGCAACGATACTCTGACCCTTTTGAGGATCCGGGGATGATGAATCCCCGAAAGGTCCGGGAGCGTCTCACCACCGAACTTCAGGAACTGAAGACGCTGGTCTGCCGGCTTTCCGGTCCCGACATTCTCCCCGAGGTCCGGCAACTGATTCAGGACTACCGCACCGCGCCATCCTACTCAGACCCGTTCTAATGAACGCGCGGCAGCATGGATCCCCTCCGCGGAGGGAAGCGCGCCCCACGCTCAACGACCACGGTCCTGGAACACGCCGATGGCAGACCATCGTCGCACGCTTCGCAGTCCGCCATTGCCAATTCCCTCCGAAGGGCACTCCCAGGCCCCAGGAGCACTGGGTTCAGGCACCACCTGGTTCACAATGACCCGAACGCCGTCCCAGGAATGCCTCCGAGAGGACAGATACTCCCCCCTGCGCCACCGGACAGGACTCCTGCGGATTCGTGCGAAAGGTCACCGGCAATTCCTTCCACACGCCCAACCCCGGACTCGGTCACGGACGGCGACACGCCACCCCTCCCCTCCTTTCCGACAGAAGGGTGGCTACGGGCTGCCGCCCGCGGGTGACCTCTCCTCCGCGCCTGCTGCGCGAAGGACCGGCGTGTTCCGATAGGTGCTGTCCCTGTGTCCGTGCTTAATCTCCGACTCGCAGCCCTGTTGTTCCGGGTGTTCCGGCCATGTTCACATGCACGGTAAACCAGTCATTCAGCCTCCGATCCGTCGGCTCGAAACGAAATGAGTAGTGCCACTTTGTTGAACTCCTATTCAGGCGGTAAAGGTGGACTTCCCTGACCTCCCAGCCTGCCTCATCATTGACAAGCCTACCCAACTCCCTCCGCGCAATCGCCTCGCCATCCGTGAAATTCAACGGAAGCGGCAACGACGGCCACCAATCAGGCCCAGCCGAGACCGTCTCCCTCGGGATACCGTTCCAAAGCTCCACGTCATCGACCCGCCCCGCTGATTTGTATGCGGGGAAAAAATCGGATGGCGATGCTGCCAGGTTCGTTCGGACGACCGGGCGGATGTGGAACACAGTTCGCTCTTCAGAAGGCGTACGCACAGGCACACCGGACGTGGGTGAAGGGCCGCCAGTACTGGTACGGTGGACGGACCCAAGTGACGCTGTGGCCACCTTCGCGGCGTCGCTTTTCGCTTCCTTCAATTCCTGTCGAACCATTCCCAGCTCATCCCGAAGCTTGATCACTTCCTCGCGAAGTGACTTTGCCTCGGAGTCACGTTGCATGGAGGTTTCGGTGGCCCGTTCAAGCTCGGTGCGTGTCTGCTCTGCCTGTTCACGCAGACCCTGCAACTCCCGGTCTTCTTCGCGAATCCGAGAGCCAATGCGCCACTGAGCCGCGAGAATGATGACCATCCCCGCGAAAAGAGTGACCACCTTGATCCATGGGCTCGTCTTCATGGCGAGAGTGATGTTGCCCAATGCATCGGCTCAGGCAAGCCGGGGCAATCGAGAGGACGAGGCAATGGGGACAGAACAATAGTCGTGGAACGTATCCCATGTTCAAACAGGTGTCCTGTCCCTATGCAATCCCCCATTGGCTCCCCCCCCGACGAGCTTCCCCGCGTTCCCCAGAGCTACTCCACACGCGCAGCGGAGCAATGGGGTCGCGGAGACCACGACCCTACCTTCCCACGCGGAACCAGGATAGTTGTCCTGTCCACTTTGGTTCCCAGCGCTGATCCACGCACCCTTCCGCCGTTCCTCCAGGCTTGTTCAACCAGGGGTGCAGATCCTGCCCCCGCTCGGCTCCGCAGCAATACACCCTTTAATGTTCCGGAGGGAGAAGGGACAGGACATTAGTTGTGAACGCATCCCGTGTTCCTGTTCAGATGGATGTCCTGTCCCTGCAAAAGGGAGAGGCAATGGGGACAGGACAATAGTTGTGGAACGTATCCCATGTTCAGATAGGTGTCCTGTCCCTCGTGAGAAATGAAGTAGCGGTGCATGGAATTAGACTGATAGCGCCACCGGTTTCGGCGGGACTGTCACCAATCCAGTTCAACAAGCTCCCGAGCGAGCCTTCCCTGTTCGTCGCGGCCGGGAACTCCACCCTCAGGCTGAATTCAGTCGTGGGTCGGTAGGGGAGCCGTCGTTCACCCCCATGGGTGTCCTCCACGGATCTTACCAGCGGTCGGGACGGTTCACCGTTGCTTTCCCAGGCCGCCGACCCTCACCCAAAGACCTGCCGGCGGAGGTCGCGGTTCACGTACAGATCAGCGGCCACTCCCTGCATGTCTCTGGCTCCATCCTGGCGCCGGGGTCCCCACCGGCCCTTCAGTGCCTCGAACACTCCGTCCACATACTCCCGCGTGCCGAGAACCGCCCCATCAGCGAAGTAGCGTACCCGCAATCGCAGATACTCCGGCAACGAGACCTTCCCCTTTGCCGCCAATACCGCCAGCACCGCCTCCCGCGAGAATCCCTTCCACGCCGATCCGCCATCCGGAGCCGTCCCCTCCCGCTCCTCCCCCTGTCCGAAGAGCCACATCCGGTACGTCGCCAGCGCTCCGGAGGGATCATCCAATACCTCCGGACGCCGTTGCGCCAGCGCCATGAGCTGTGCGATGGCTTCCCGGGCCATGGTGTCTCCCGCTGCAGCGGCCCCACAGCCGCACCAGCGGTAATCCTTGGGATCCTCCACCAGACCGGCGCGCACCGGATTGAGGTCAATGTACGCCGCCATGGTGGACAGGGGATCGCCGGTGCCTTCCACCAGCACGCTCTTGAACCGCTCCTCCCACAACACGCCCCGCCGGCCCTGTCGCCGATTGAACCCCTGGGTGAATCGCTG
>JAEUHD010000239.1 GCA_016793645.1 Verrucomicrobiales bacterium | reverse complement strand
CGCGTTCCACGTGACCCTGACGGCGTTCATTCTGCGGATCCGGCAGCCGGACATTGCGGCGGAGGGGTGGTTTCTTTCCGCCGTGGTCATCTGGCTGGGCAACGTGCTGGTGCTCCTCTGGACGCTGCCCCTGTTGACCGGCCGGGTCACGCTGGCCACCGCGTTGCTGTGGATGTGGGAGCGGACCGGGCGGTTCCTGACGTGGCTGTCGTCGCCGCTGATCTCGTGATCGCCGGAATCACCGCGGCGGGGCTTCGGTTCCCGGACGGTCGTGGGACGCCGCCCGCTGGGTCGGAGTGGCCATCGGATACAACCCCGGGCAGCACCCGAACTGTTGGTGGAAGGCCTGGCTGAAATGGCTCAGGCTGCTGTAGCCCACCTCCAGCGCCGCTTCCGTCACGTTGTAATCCCCCGAGCGCAACAGTTCCGCGGCGCGTTCCAGACGCAGTTGCCGGATGAACTGGGGAATGGTGACGCCGGTTTCCTTGGAGAACGTCCGGCTCAGGTAGAAGGGACTGCATCCGACCGCGCGTCCGATGGCTTCGAGCGCGGGGGGATCCGTCAGGTGCTCCTTCAGGAGCGCCACCACGGCGTCCACACGATCCCGGGCCACCCGCTGCTGGCGATGGCAGAAGAGTTCCGAGGACGAGGCGGGCTGGAAGAAGAACTCGCCCATGAGTTCCACCGCCTTGGCCTGGTACCAGATCGACTGGGCGCTCGCCAGGACGGGGGGCTGGCGGAGGCTCGACAGCAGTTCGCGCTGCCGGGTGTTCATGGTCTCGACGGCGCCGACGGCGGAATCCCCGGTCTCCCCTTCGGCGACCCGGCGGATCAGTGGATGGAGATCCGCGGCGGCGGACCGGAGGTGGCGCTGGATGAATTCGGGGGCCATTTCCACGGTGACGAAGCGGTGCGGCTCCCCCGCATTCCGTCCGGCCGAGAGCGGGTTCCGTCCCTGGCGGTAGAATCCGGCCGTCCAGGGACCGAACTGAAGCCGCTGGGATCCTGCGGACACCTCCGCGGCTCCGGCGAGGTTGAGGCACAGTTCGACGCTGTCCGGATGAAAGCTCAGGCCCCAGTCCACCTCCTGGTCCGCGGTGAACTCATGCCATTCGAAGCTGACCCCCAGGCGGGCAAAGTCCCCAAAGAGCTGGCGCCATCGGGCCCCGACGGCACGCCAGACGGCCGCCTCCCCTCCGGGGGGAAGCGGGCGGGAGCGGACGGCGGACTTGACCACGGCGGGGACGCTACGGTCGGACGGGGGTTCCAGCAACCATGGGGGTTGACGACGGGTTGCGGTGGGGTGGCGGTGGTTTGCGCCGGAGGAACTCCCCGAACGATGGCGGGGACCAATCCCGGGAGGTTCCGGGGTCGCGCCGGACCGCGGTGCATCGGGGACATCGCGCCGTGGCTCGACGGCATTGCCGCCGGGGGCTCCCTTGTTGACGGTACCGGTCATCAACCCGATGGGTCCGCGTCCTGCGGCAACTCACGCCGGTGACCGGGAAATTCTCTCCTCTCGCCGACGTGCAAACTCATGGACTCGCCCGGCGGGCACCCTAGTCTTTGGCCTTCTCGTTTTCTCCCGAGGTATGAACCGATCCTTTCGACTGATCGCCGCGACGGTGGCGATCCTGGCAGCCACCACGGTCCTGCGCGCGGCCGAACCCCTCCGGGTCTTCCTGCGCGCGGGGGTGAAGACCCATGGACCCAACCAGCACGACCATCCCCGGTTTCTGGGGGACTGGACGAAGCTGCTCGGGGAACGCGGGCTGAAGGTGGATGGCTCGATGACCTTTCCCACCGCCGCCCAGCTCGAGGCCACCGACGTGGTGGTGATCTATGCCGCCGACGGCATGAAGATCACCGGTGACGAGCGGTCGCGCTTTGAGAAGTACCTGCAGCGCGGCGGCGGACTTGTCGTGGTCCATGACGGCGTGGTGGCCGGTGACCAGAACGACTGGGCCAAGCGGGTGCAGGGAGGATCCTGGCGATGGGATGGCGAGAAGAAGACCCAGTGGCACGAGGGGGAGGTTGGCCTGTATTTCGTGGACCAGGAGGACCCGATCACCCGCGGCATCTCCAACTTCGACTGGAAGGACGAGGTGTACAACCAGCTCGACATGTCCCCGGACGTGAAGGTCCTCGCCGTCAGTTTCGTGGATGTCTTCAACATCTGGCCGCAGATCTGGACGTATACCAGGACCTGGGACGGCGGCAGCGCGCCCTACCGCGCGTTCGTGAGCATTCCCGGCCACGAATACGACGTCTTCAACAACCCGACCTACCGGGCGATCCTGCTGCGCGGCATCGCCTGGGCCGGCAAGCGGGCCAACGTGGATGAATACTGCTCGAAGGAGGAACTCGCCTCCCTGCGCTATCCCGCCGGCGGACCGAAGCCCGCTCCCGAGGCGGCGAAGACACTGCAGTTGCATCCGGAGTTCAACGTCACCCTCGCCGCCGACGAGAACCTCGCGGAAAAGATCATGTCCCTCGACTGGGATCCGCAGGGACGCCTGTGGGTGGTGGAGACGCCCGAGTACCCCGGGGGACGTGACGTCAACAAGAACGACTTCAAAGCCTACTGGGACCGGGCGAAGGATCCGACGCGTTTTCCGGTTGGCGGCAAGGAGCCCCGCAAGCCCCTCGATCGCATTTCGATCCTGACCGACACCAACGGCGACGGAGTGATGGACAAGAAGACGGTGTTCGCCGACGGACTGGAGCTGCCGACGTCCCTCGTGCTGTACAAGGACGGCGTGATCGTGTCCCAGGCCCCGGACATCCTGTGGATCCGGGACACCAATGGCGACGGCACGGCGGACAAGATCGAGACGCTCTACACCGGT
>JAEUHD010000232.1 GCA_016793645.1 Verrucomicrobiales bacterium | reverse complement strand
CGAGTCGGGGCTTGCACCCTGCGCCGGGAGCCGGATTCTTTCCGGCGCATGTCGTCTGACGCCCACTCGAAGTCTCCGCTCGCGGATCCCCTCCTGATCCTGATCGCCCTCCTCCTGCTGATCTCGGCCGCGGCCACGCTGTATTTCATCCCGAACGGCGCCTCGAAGAGTTACGCCATGGAACCCGGCGCGCGGCCCCGCCCGACCATCACGAACCAGATTGTCATCGTCGAGGTGGAGGAGGTCGTCGCCGCCCCCACTTCGGGACATGCACCGACCGCCGCGCACGGGTCCGCGGGGGAAAAGCCTGCTCCGGCGAAATCCGACGCCCCGGCGGCTCCGGCCGCCACCCCCGCCGCGCCCGCCGCACCGGCGGCTGCCGCGACCGTGGCTCTCAAGGCACCCGCGGTGACCGCGACGACCGACGGGAAGATCCGCGGCCGGGTGATCCTCCGGGGTACGCCGCCGCCGGAGACGGTCATTGGCGCCGTCAAGTCCGACGCCAACTGCGGAAAGGCGTCCACGGGAACCGCCCGCACCCGAAACTATGTGGTGGATTCGGACGGCGGCCTTCGCAATGTGCTGGCCCGAATCGTCAAGGCGCCCGGTGGTGCCGGAAAGCCACCCGAAAGTTCCCTCGTCGATCAGGCCGGATGCATGTACGAGCCGTACATTTCCGCGATCATGGTGGGCGAGACCCTCAAAATCCGGAATTCCGACCCGTTCATGCACAATGTGAACTGCACGCCCAAGGATCCGAAGAACAAGGGCTTCAACATCGCCCAGGCCACCCAGGGCAAGGTGGACGAGAAGACCTTCGAGAAGCCGGAACTGGGGATCCGCTTCGCGTGCAACG
Source organism: Verrucomicrobiales bacterium (assembly GCA_016793645.1). Taxonomy (GTDB): domain Bacteria; phylum Verrucomicrobiota; class Verrucomicrobiia; order Limisphaerales; family UBA9464; genus UBA9464. Next base: position 47,780 of record JAEUHD010000232.1, on the reverse strand, counting down.
TCCACCCCTGGATGATCGCCTACGTGCACGTCCTGGAGAACCCGTTCTTCACCGTGACCAACGACAAGGGCGAGTTTGAATTGCCCGCCGGCCTGCCGCCCGGAAAGTACGAGCTGGAAGTGGCCCACCAAAAGGCCGGCACAGCGCATCAGGAAATCGAGATCGCCGCCGGCAAGGGCGCCGAGGTGGTCTTTGAACTCGCCCCCGCGCCCCCGAAGTAAGGCTTCTCCAACGGGACCGTCAGGCTCGCGGCCGTGGCACCCCGAAATGGGCCAGCACGTTCCGGAGGAGACTCTGGAACTTGGGGTCCGAAGCCAGCGCCCAGCCGGATCCAATGCTGCCCGCGTTGAACACCCGCCCGCCTTCCGGTCGCTCCCAATAGATCATCTCACCACCCTGGTCGGTCCGCGGGTGAATCGGCCGAAAGAAATAGTCGAACGCCGATCCGCCCTCCTTCCAGGGAATGATCCCGTTCGCGAGGGGAACGATCCCCGGCGGATCCTGCGGCAGGACCGCACCCGGAGGCGCCGGCAATTCCTGCAGCCCGGCCAGGGTCGAGAGTCGCAAATCAAATTCGTGTCCGTTGGCGAGCGGCAGTGCGCCACCCATCCCCTGACCGAAGCGTTCCCCCGGCTGCAACCCGGTCTCCTCGGGCCGATGGAAGAGGAAGTGATCGGTGGAAACCGCCTCATAGGGACCGAAGTTTTTGGGATTCCCCTGATTGTTCCACCCGAGGGTCTCCAACCCCACATAACGCCAGCCCGGATGCCCGCAGTCGCGGAGCAGGCCGCCCCGGAGGCCATCCTGGCTGTGCCAGCTTTCCCCACGCTCGGACGGCAGCATCTGATTGCCCGGGGCATCGACCTTGCGGCACTCCATCACTGTTCCTGTGGGATCAAAGCTGACCCTCCAAAAAAGCGAGTTCCCCGAAAGCACCACCAGGTTCCCTCCCCTGCGCAGGAACGCCTCCAACCCCTTCAACATCGGGAGCGACCAATATTCGCTGTGCCCGTTGAGCACCACGACACGATAATCCCGGAGTAAATCCGGGGACCGGTGGAGGTCGTCATCCGCGGCCACATCATAGCGATACCCGCTCCCTTCCAGCCAGGTGTGGAAAAACCGCTCCGCACGCATCAGATGACTGTACCGGGTCGGTCCGCCGTACAACACGTACGGACCGGCCACCGGCCAGGGCATGCGCAGCCCCACCTGATACGTCCCCTGGCCCGCCGCATGCCGCCGATAGAGGCAAAACGCCGGGGGATCTCCCTTCGAATTGGGAAGCCCATCCGTCCCGATCACCGCGTGCAACGAGTCCGGCCAAATGCCGAACGGTGCGCCATTGTAGGCCCGCCAGGTGTTGGTCGAACACAGGACCAACATTGACGCCGGTGTCCGTCGCCGGGACCGTCGCACCAGGAAGGGAATGTCGTACTGGCGATCCCGCCCTTCGGACGAATACCGCAGCCGGGCGGAGTAAACCCCCGGCTCCGAATCGGAAGGCGCCCGCCACGTCGCGACCGGCTCCCATCCGCAGTCGTACAGATCGTCCGAGGCCAGCCGCAGTCCGTGTCCCCGTCGCGGATCCTTCCGCGGATCGTAGTCCCCAAAGCGCGGCACGTCCGGATCCCAGGAAGGCCCCCCGATCATCCAGGTTCCGTGATGGATCAGCCGGCCCTGGCGCCGGCGGCCCGACCGGTCTCCAACCCGGTCGCCACGTTCCTCCGAGAAATCCCAATTCCCCAGAACCTCGCGTCCCCCGGCGGGAACCAACCCCGCACTCCCCGCCCGATGGCGAATCTCCACCTCCGACAGGGCCCGTCCGTACACCGCACATTGGGCGAGATCCCCATCCAGGAATCGCAGGGCCAGTCCATTCTCACCCATCGCCCCAAGTCGGATTGGATGCCTCCCCGGCACGAAGGGCCCTTCAAACGGCCACTCTCCAAGCTTCCGCCCATCGACCCAGATCTCCTTCTGTTTCCCGTCCCATCTCCCCACCACATGATGCCAGCGGCCCCTCACCACCGACCCCGGTGCGGTCCGGTGCACCTCGACCTCGTCCGGTCCGGTGCCGTTTCCCAGAAACAACCCCACGTAGCCTCCCGCGCCCAACCCCAGGGCAAATCCGGCGTCGCTGGTCTTGTCCTCCTGGGTGACCAACCCCTGCAACCGCTCCAGGGACCACGGGCGAACCCAGCACTCCAGAGTCAACCCCCGCGGCGTGCTCCGAATTCCCGAGGCCACGTGGACGTAACTGCCCGGATGAATCGGCTGAGGGCGCGCCGGGAAGTCACCCGCACGATGGACCACGCGATCTGCCGAGGGGTCATCCACCTGGAGACCCAATCGAACCACTTCCAACCGGAACGGGACGTCCGCGCTCAGGTGGAACCGGATCGTTCCACCCGCAACGACGCTGTGTGCATCCGCGTACCCATGGACGCCCTCCACCCGGAGCGGAACCGATGCGGGAATCTCCGCGGAATCCCCCGGTGCCGCGGAGGCACGCGGAAGTCCACCCAGGGCCACCGTCCCGACCGCAGCCGATTTCAGGAAGGTGCGTCGCGTGCTGCGTTTCATGACGGAGTCGCGTGGCGGGGAATCAGACGCCTACGATCTCGCGAATCGGCGTGCCGCCGTCGGTCAGGGTTCGCGGACGCCCGAGGGGATCCAGATACTCCATGCCCGGCGGAAGTCCCAGGAGGTGGAACACAGTCGCCGCAAGATCGCGCGGCCGGATGGGACGCGAATCCGGGAATCCTCCGATCCGATCACTCGCTCCGATCACCTGCCCTCCCGGCACTCCGGCCCCAGCCATCACCAGCGAAAAGCAGGATCCCCAATGGTCGCGTCCCCCCACGGAATTGATCTTGGGGGAACGCCCGAACTCGCCCATCGCGATCACCAGTGTTTCGTCCAGCAATCCCCGGTCGGAAAGATCCCGCAGCAGCGTCGCAAACGTCCGGTCAAACTGCGGACACAGCACGTCCCGGACACGCTCGGCGTTCTTCGCATGGGTATCCCACAGTGGGCTGCCCGCCACCTCCGCCTTTCCTTCGCGGGGCCAGTTGACCTGCACCATCCGGGTTCCGGCTTCGATCAACCGCCGTGCCAGGAGGGCGCTCTGACCGAATTTGTGGGCGCCATAGGCTTCGCGAAGGGCCGCCGGCTCCCGTTCCAGTTCGAAGGCTTCCCGGCTTTCCGCGGCGTGAAGCAGGTCAAAGGCCTTCTGATGGGCGCGGTCGAGGGACGCCACCTGCGCCGCACCCACTCCCGCCGAAAAATGGGCGTCCAACTGCCGCAACAATCCCTGTCGATCCTCCAGCCGCACCTCCGGCACATCCATCAACCGGGTCAGTCCGTCGATGTTCATGGGCAACCGGGAGGGATCACACCGCATCACCAGCGGATGCCAGGCGGGCCCCATGAACCCGCCGTCCTGTCCGGGCCAGACGATGTTGCCGTCATTCGCCAGGATCTCCGGGAGGACGATGGACGACATGGGTGAGCGTGTGCTCGGTTTAAGCGCGCCCACCGCCGCCGCTAGGCTGGGAAAATCCTGCGGTCCGGGAGGGACATTCTCGGCCTTGGTCGCCGGCTCAAAACCCGTGAGCATGAACGCGCCGCTGGTGGAGTGGGCGTCGATCTCCGTGGTCATCGAGCGAATCACCGTCAACCGGTCCGCCACCCGCGCCGTGTAGGGCAGCGTTTCGCAAAAATGAAGGCCCGGGACGTTGGTCGGGATCGACCGAAAGACATCCCGGACTTCGGAAGGCGCGTCCGGCTTGGGATCGAAGGTCTCGTGCTGGGGCGGACCGCCCGCGAGGAACAGCAGGATGCACGACTTGGCCCGGCCATACCGAGTCCCCAGCGCGGGCGCCAACCCGTCGCCGGAGGTTCGGAAGGGCATCAGCGCCGGGAGCGACAATCCAAAAGCGCCCAGTCCGCCCACGCGCAACCATTCCCGCCGGGAAATCGACGGCCCCGCATGGCGCTGACGAGGAGTGTTCACGGGCGAACGCAGGCCCGGCGTCAACGACGCGATGGCTCGCGACGACATTGCGCCCGGGATGCTTCCCCAAACCTCCCGATCCGGCCGGGTTCGGTCAATGCGGAACCCGGAGTCCCCGTTGCCGGCCGTCCCCGCCGAATTGCGCCAAAAGTTTTGTTACCGGCAGAGGTACTGGGCGAAGAGGCTTGGAGGATCGATGTGCCATAAGTCCTGTTACCCTGGGGAGCGTGGACGAAACGATGAGCAAGGGGACGCGCAAGGAGGTACTGGAGAAGCTGCGACGGCGGTACCCGGGGGCAGGGTTGGCGCATCGGCGGAAGCTGATCGACCAGGCGGTGGAGCTGTTGGGGTACCACCGGAAGTCGGCGATCCGGGCGCTGTCAGCGGTGGAGGCGCCGAGGTCGACCTGGAGTCGGCCCGGGCGACCGGCCCGCTATGACCCCGGAGTGCTGAGGCCGTGGCTGCGTCCGATCTGGCAGGGTACCGACTACGCCTGCGGACGGCGCTTGGAGGCGATGCTGCCGGAGTGGATCCCGGCCTACGAGGCGCACGAGCGGAGCCTGCCGGGTGAGGTGAGGGAGCGGTTGCTGGAGGCGAGCGCGCGAACGCTGGACCGCCTGCTGAAGCCGCTGCGTTGGGAGGCCTCGCGGCGGTCCCTAACGCGACCGGGGACGTTGCTGCGCCAGCAGATCCCGGTTCGGGGCGGTGCCTGGGAGGAAGGAAAGGCCGGATGGCTCGAGGTGGACACGGTGGCGTTGTGCGGCGGGAGCGCGAGCGGGGAGTATGTGTGGATGCTGGACGGAGTGGACTACGCGACGGGCTGGGTGGAGGTGCGAGGGATGTGGGGACGGGGCCAAGCGGGGACATTGGAGGCACTGAAGGACGTGGAGAGAGTACTGCCGTTCCCGCTGTTGGGACTGGACAGCGACAACGGCGGGGAGTTTTTGAACCACCACGTGCTGGGGTGGCTGCAGAAGCGGGAGCGACCGGTGTTCATGACGCGGAGCCGGCCGTACAAGAAGGATGACAACGCGCACGTCGAGCAGAAGAACTGGACGCACATCCGGCAGTGGTTCGGATACGAACGACACGACAACCCGGAGGTGGTGGGGAGGATCAACGCGCTGACCCGGGGACCGTACGGGCAACTGCTCAACTTCTATCACGCGTGCCTGAAGCTGGAGGGGAAGGAGAAGCGGGACGGGCGAACGGTCAGGATCTATGGGGTGCCGCGGACCCCGCTGGCGCGGGTACTGGAGAGTGCGGAGGCGACAGCGGAAACGAAACGGCGGCTGACCGGCCAGAAGGCGCGATTGAACCCGTTTGCGTTGAAGCGGGAGATCGAAGCCGGGCTGAAGGAGATCCAGAGGATCCGCCGGTTGGCGGTGTGAGCGGGCGGGTCCCTACCGGGTCGGTTCCGCTGCGCTTGGGGCGGCTGCTTCGCAGCCTACCCAAGCTTCGCTCCACCTCCCCGGTAGGGAGGGACCCGGGGTAACACCCATTCTGACGCAACGAATCAGAGCATCGGGTAACAGATACTTCTGGCGCACGGCGCCCGCCCACAAATTCCCCACCTCAATTTTCCGCGGGTTCGTTGACACCGCGAAGAACGCTTGATAACGGCTTGGTCCTCCTCCGTCCGAAGCTCATGCAAAAAATCCCTTCCCCGTCCCACACCCACAGCCGCCGCCAGTTTCTCCGCCAGGGGACCGCACTGACCGCCGCCACCCTTGCCTTTCCCTACGTGGGGAATGTCCTCGGAGCCAATGACCGCATCCAGGTCGCCTGCATCGGCGTCGGCGGCAAGGGCTCCAGCGACACCGACGATGCCGCCCGGTGCGGTGGCACGATCGTCGGCCTGTGCGACGTCGATCTGAACTCCCTCGGCAAGAAGGCGGAGAAATTCCCGGGCGCCCGACGGTACCGCGATTTCCGGAAGATGCTGGAGGAAATGGGCTCCTCCATCGACGCGGTCACCATCTCCACGCCGGACCACGTGCACGGCGTCGCCGCCGCCATGGCCATGAAAATGGGCAAACACGTGTACTGCCAGAAGCCGCTCACCCAGACCGTCTATGAGGCCCGCATGCTGCGGAAACTCGCCCACGACGGCAAACTGGCCACGCAGATGGGGAACCAGGGCAGCGCCGGCACCGGACTTCGCCGCGCCGTCGAGGTCATCCAGTCCGGGGTCATCGGCAAGGTGACCGAACTCCACGTGTGGTCGAACCGTCCAATCTGGCCGCAGGGTCTCGCCCGCCCCGCGGGCTCCGATCCCGTACCCGCCAATCTCGACTGGGACCTGTGGCTCGGGCCCGCGAAGTTTCGTCCGTACAAGAAGGACACCTACGCGCCGTTCGCCTGGCGCGGTTGGACGGATTTCGGAACCGGCGCCCTCGGGGACATGGCCTGCCACACGGTCAACATGCCCTTCCGCGCCCTCAAGCTGGGGTATCCCACCCGCGTGGTCGCGGAACTCACCTCGGAGATGTTCCCCGAGACCTACGCCAAGACGTCCCGTCTCCGCTTTGAGTTCCCCGAACGCGAGGGCCTGCCCCCGCTGAAGTTCTGGTGGTACGACGGCAGCCCGGGCGACAAGGATCTCGCCCCCATCCGTCCGTATCCCGACCTGACCAAGGAAGTCGTCAGCCTCCAGGGCAACCTGCCGGCCAGCGGATGCCTCCTCGTCGGTGACAAGGGCAAGCTGTTCTCGCCGGACGACTACGGTTCCAAGTTCTTCCTCATGGTGGGCAACGAAAAGGGCTACACCCCGGGCGACACGCACGAGGCCGCCCGCTCCGTGCCGGAGAGCATTCCCCGTTCCCCAGGCCACAATGAGGAATGGTTCCGCATGATGCGCGACGGCACGCCGGCCTATTCCAACTTCGACATCGCCGCCTACCTGACCGAGATCATCCTGCTCGGGTGCATCGCCGTTCGCGTGGGCGAGGGCAAGGTCATGGACTGGGACGGCCCCAACATGCGTTCCACCAACCTCCCGGCAGCCGCGCAGTTCGTGAAGCGCGAGAACCGCCGCGGTTGGAACTACTGAGCCGACGCGCGTCACACGCCCCCAAAGCGGCGATGACGGCGGGCGTATTCCTCCAACGCCTCGCACAACTGGGGTTTCCGGAAGTCGGGCCAAAGCGTCGGGGTCACCACAAACTCGGCGTACGAAATCTGCCAGAGCAGGAAGTTGCTGACCCGCATCTCCCCGCTGGTGCGGATCAGCAGGTCCGGATCCGGCCAATGCCGGGTATACAGGTGATCGGCCACCACCCGCTCGGTGATCTCCGCGGGCTCCAAGGCACCCCGCTTGACCTTGTCGGCAATGCTGCGAACCGCCTCCACAATCTCGGTCCTGCCGCCATAGCTCAGGGCCACGATCAGGGTCAGGCCATTGTTCTTGGACAGCATCTGGCGGGTCTTCTCCAACTGTTCCTGCACCGCCTCGGGCAACCGCCAGATCTGTCCGATGGCCTCAAGACGGACATTGCTCCGGTGCAACTCCGCCGCCTCGTTCTTGAGGTAGCGCGCCAGGAACTTCATCAGCGTGTCCACCTCGTCCTTCGGACGGTTCCAATTTTCCACCGAGAACGCGTAGAGGGTGAGGTACTTGATGCCGAGTTCCCCGGCGGACCGCACGATGGCCCGGACCGACTCGGCGCCCACCCGGTGCCCCTCCACCCGGGGCAGGTGCCGCGACTTCGCCCAGCGCCCGTTGCCGTCCATGATCACCGCCACATGCTGCGGCAGGCTCGCGACCGCCGCCGGGGAGAGTTTCGGATCGGCACTCATGCGCCTCCGTTCAGAGGAACATCGTTTGCTCGCGGGCGGGACCGACGGAGACAATCGTCAGGCGGGCTCCGGTCAACTGGGCCAGCGTCAGGAGGTAGTGCCGGCAGTTCACGGGAAGATCCTCCCAGCGGGTGATCTTCTCCGTCGGCGTCTCCCAGCCGGGAAACTCCTGATACACAGGCTCACACCGCGCCAGCGCCTCGGAATCCGCCGGCACGTACTGGATCAGGGCGCCGTCGAGACGATACGCGGTGCAGACCTTGATGGTCCTGAGCGAATCCAGTCCGTCCACATTGGTCACCGCCAGCTCATCGATGCCATTGACCATCGCCGCGTGCCGGGTGGCCACGGAATCGAACCAGCCGCAACGCCGGGCGCGTCCGGTCGTCGCCCCAAACTCGCGTCCCATGCCGTGCAGCAGATCGCTGATCTCCGCGTTCTCCGTCGGCAGCGGTCCCTCGCCCACCCGCGTGGTGTAGGCCTTGAGCACTCCGACCACGCGGTCCATGCGGTTGGGCGGAACGCCCGACCCGGTGCAGGCGCCGCCGGCGGTGGTGCTGGATGACGTCACGTACGGATACGTGCCGTGGTCGATGTCGAGAAAGGTACCCTGGGCGCCCTCGAAGAGAACATTGGCGCAGCGTCGCGTCGCCTCGTGGAGGAATAGCACCGTATTGCGGACAAACGGACGCAACCGGTCGGCGGCGGCGGTGTATTCCGCCAGCAGGGAGTCGTAGTCGAGTGCCTGCGCGCCGAGGGCCTTGAGCACCTCGTTGTTTTCCTCCAACCGCTCCCGCAGACGTTCTGGAAACCGCCGGGCATTGATGAGGTCGATCATGCGCAGACCGACACGGGCCGCCTTGTCGCCATAGGTGGGACCGATGCCCCGCTTGGTGGTACCGATCTTCTGCTTGCCCTTGCGCACCTCGCGCTGGCCGTCGAGTTCCCGATGCCAGGGGAAGACAACATGGGCCGTCTCGGAAATCTGGAGGTTGGCGGGCGAAACCGGGACTCCGAGTTTTTCAAGTCCGTCCAACTCCTTCACCACACCCACGGGATCGATGACCACGCCGTTGCCAATGACGCACACCTTGCCCGGACGGAGGATGCCGCTCGGGATGAGGTGAAGCACGTATTTGGTCGGTCCGACGTACACGGTGTGACCGGCGTTGTTGCCGCCGGCGGTGCGGACCACGATCTCGGCCTGCTCGGTGAGCACGTCGATGATCTTCCCCTTGCCTTCGTCGCCCCACTGGGCGCCGACCAGAATCGTATTGGCCATGTGAAAAACTGAGTGTCCGGCACAAAAAAGCCCCGAACGCAATTTCGGGGCGGCCAGCCGGTCTTTGCCGGGGGAAACTACGGTTGCCCGGGAAAGGGTGTCAACGTGAACCACGGCCTCCCGTTGCGGACGGGTGACTTTCGGGGGCGCGCCCGGCATGGTCCGCCCGTGCCGCATGCCGACCGCGCCGGGATAACCTTCCGCAATGACTGCGGTCGCATGGTCTGCGCCGGGGTGCTGGAGTCGGCCGCCAACACCTTCCTGCTGCTCATCGCCGTACGCTTTTTCGCCGCGGGCGCAGTGGCCAAGGCGCTCGTCGCCGCAGGGGGCAGCGTGGGACTCCTGCTCTCGCCCGTGGCCGTGATGTGGGTGTCGCGGGTGGGCTGGACCGCCACCCGGGGGGCATCCCGCCTCTTCCTGATCGGAGCCGCGGCCTGCCTCGTCGCGGCGGTCCTCCCCACGGTCTGGGTGTACGTCCCGGCCTGCATGGTGGCCATGACCCTGAGCTCCGCGGTGATCCCGCTCATGACGCAGGCGTACCATGACAACTACCCGGAGAGCGAACGAGGCAAGCTCTACGCCCGCTCCTTCATGCTGCGCATTGCCGCCGCCATGATTTTCTCGTGGGCCGGAGGACGATTCCTCGACTGGAGACCCACCTGGTTTGCGCTGCTCCTCGTCGCCTTCGCCGCCGCCTTCGCGCTCTCCGCATGGGCGGTCGGTCGAATCCCCTCCAATCCGATCCCCCCCTCGGGAGGGAGTCATCCGCTGCACGCCATGCGGTACGTCCGGGAGGACCGCCTTTTCCGGCAGACGCTGCTCGTCTGGATGCTCATGGGGTTCGCCAACCTCATGATGCTGCCGATGAGAATCGAGTTCCTCGGCAATCCGGTGTACGGATTCTCCCGTTCCGCCGCCGAGATCGCACTCCTCACCGGAGTGATCCCCAACCTGGCCCGGCTGGTCATGAATCCCGTCTGGGGCTGGCTCTTTGACCGGGTCAACTTCTTCGCGCTCCGCATCGTCCTGAATGTCGGATTCGCCCTGGGGATCCTCGCCTTCTTCACCAGCAACGACTCCGCAGGACTGATCCTCGGCTCGGTCATCTACGGGATCTCCAATGCCGGCGGCGATGTGGCCTGGGGACTGTGGGTCACCAAGTTCGCCCCGGCGGGGAGGATCACCGACTACATGAGCGTGCACACCTTCCTCACCGGCGTGCGCGGCGTCGCGGCCCCCCTGGTCGCCTTCCAACTGATCCAACGGTTCCCGCTCCAAGGCCTCGGGATCTTCAGCGCCGTGCTGATCGTGGCCGCCACCCTGATGCTGATTCCGGAAATGGGCCGCTGGAAGGGACGCCGTTCCGCGGATCCGCTCACCGAGGAGGTGACGGATTAACCCGCGCCTCGGCGGAAGCGGGCGTCAGGTCGTCAGCAACGACAGCCTGCCCGTGCTGTCGCCGAACCGCTCCTGCCGGACCCCCATCCGGTCCATCATCTCCAGGAACAGGTTGGCCATGGGTGTTTCCTTCGGCACCCGGACATGGCGACCGCTCGACAGCGAGCCGCCCCCCTGCCCGCACAGCAGGATCGGAAGATTGTCATGGGCGTGCGCATTGCCATCCGCCAAACCGGACCCATATACGATCATGGAGTGATCCAGCAGGGTTCCCCCTCCCTCCCGAACCTCGCGCATCTTCCTCAGAAAATAGGCGAACTGCTCGGAGTGAAACCGGTTGATCCGCGCGATCTTCTTCTTCTTTTCCGGATCGTGTCCGTGATGGGACAGGTCATGATGCCCATCGGTCACCCCGACAAACGGATAGGGACGATTGCTCCCGTCGTGCGCCGCGATATAGGTCGCCACCCGGGTGGTGTCCGTCTGGAAGGCCAGGACCAGCAGGTCGTACATGAGGCGGACATGCGTGGGATAGTCCGCGGGGGTTCCCTTGGGGAAGGTGTCGGGGGGCAGTTCCGCCGCGACCTTCTCCGCACCTTCGATGCGGCGCTCGAGGTCGCGCACGGACGACAGATACTCGTCGAGTTTGCGCTGGTCGGTCCGGCCCAGTTTCGGCTCAAGCTGACGGGCATCCTCCAGGACGAAGTCCAGGATGCTCCGGCGGCGCACCCGGCGGAGCTCACGCTGCTCGGCGGTTTCCGAGGGATCTGCCGACGCAAACAGCCGTTCAAAGGCAAGCCGGGGACTGGTCTCCGGGGGCATCGGAGCCGTCGGGGTCCTCCAGGAAATGTTGTACTGGTAGGCGCACGAGTACCCGGAATCGCACGAACCCGACGACTGCCCGCGGTCGCATCCCAGCTCCAAGGATCGGAATGGCGTGCGATCGCCCACCTTCTGCGCCACCACCTGGTCCACCGAGACGCCCACCCGGATATCCACGCCGGAGGTCTTCCGGGCCTGCGTCGCCGTGAGATAACTCGCGGACGCCCGGGCATGATCCCCGGCACCGTCCCCGTGCGGACGCCCCTTGTCATGCGTCAACCCGGTCAGGACCATGACGTCCGACCGAACCTCCTCCAGCGGTTCGAGAATGTAGGGCATCCGGTACGCGGATCCCGTATCCGTTGGTGTCCAGTCCGCCATGTTGGCGCCATTGGGCACGTACACGAAGGCCATCCGGGTGGGGATGACCCCGGCGGGGTCCCCGGCCCGGACGAGCGATTCCAGCGGCGGGAGGGCCATCAGCGTTCCCAAGCCTCGCAGGAACGTCCTTCGGGGCATGTCGATTCGGGGATGCATGAGGTGGTCTTTAGGAACACCGTACGTTTGCGTCCGATCAATGCAAGGGAGACCCTTGGGCCGCGTGAAGACTCGAAGGATGGACCGTCGCGAGACTTTTGGCCGGACCCGGGGTTGGACTCCTCCTCCCGGCTCGACGTCGGGGGGATGCTCCATGCGCCACCGCTGGCTCCGAATCTTGGTCCTGTGCGCCGGGTATGTCCTTCTTGCCGGAGGCCCCCGGGGCCTTCTGGCCGCCGACAAGCCTTCCGCCGCTTCGGCCCTGCTCTGGCAATCCGCGTCCAACCGGGTGGACGCCCGCATCTCCGGCTGGCCCCTGGACAAGGTCCTCGGCCGGATCTCCCGCGCCACCGGCTGGGAAATCTTTGTGGAACCGGGCATGGAACGCCCGATCAACGCCACGTTCACCGGACTCCCCCCCCAACAGGCCCTGTCCCGGTTGCTGGGAGGCCTGAGCTTTTCCCTGCAACCCCGCCCCGGAGCCGCAGCCCGACTGTTGATCTACCAAAACGACCGGGACCGGGCGACCCGGCGGGTGGAGGACCCGCAACGTCCGGGAAGGATTCCCAATGAGTTGATCGTCCGCCTGAAACCCGGATCCAAGGTGTCCATCGAGCAACTGGCCCGGGAGCTGGGGGGCAAGGTGATTGGGAAGGTGGACAAGCTGAACGCCTACCGGCTTCAGTTCGAGACGGCGGAGGCTGCGGAGGCCGCCCGAAAGATGCTGGAGGCTCGGACGGACGACATCGCCAAGGTGGAGAACAATTACCGATGGGAGCCGCCCACGGAAATGGAGACGGGCGCTTCCCCGCCCTCCCCCGCACCTGCTTTGAAGCCGCGGATTTCCCCGGACGGCAAAAACCTGGTGGTCGCCATCATCGACACCGCCACCCAACCTCTGTCGCCGGAGCACGAGGCATTCATCCTGTCGCGCACCGACGTCGTTCCCGGCCAACCGGCCGACGATGGTCCCTGGCATGGCACGGCCATGGCCGAGACCTTCCTTCAGGGGCTGGGTTCCACGGACAACATGGAGGCGGGTTCGAACGTGCGACTGCGCCTCTACAACACCTATGGAGCCAACGAATCGGCGACCACCTTCGACGTCACGCGGGCGGTCTTCCAGGCCGCGCAGGACGGCGCCACCATCCTGAGCATGAGTCTCGCAGGCCCCGATCGCAGTCCGGTGCTCAGCGACGCCCTGCAGTCCTTCGTCCAGCAGGGCGGATTGGTCTTCGCGGCCGCAGGCAATGACGGTTCCAACCTACCATTGTCTCCGGCTTCGGACCCCTGGGTCATCGCCGTCAGCGGCGTCGACGGCAATCAACAGCGGATGCCCTGGGCCAACTACTCCAGCACGGTGGACGTCGGAGCCTCGGGTACCAGCATCATCTCCTTCGGCGGCATGAACTGGATCATCACTGGAACATCACCCGCCACGGCCCTTGCCGCGGGAATGGGCGCCGGATACGCCTCGCGGACCGGCAGTCCCCTCTCAACGGTCCGCAACGTCATCGTTCGGGACCTGCCGTTCTATCCGTAGGGCTGTTCCAAACAACACAGGGGCCGGCGGAATCGAATTCCCCCGGCCCCTGCTGGTTTCCGTGACGGATCGCGGGCGATCCGACGGGCTCACTCAAAGCCCTTTGGCGATGATCAACTTCACCAAGTCACCGACCCGGTTGCTGTAGCCCCACTCGTTGTCGTACCAGCTCACGAGCTTGAAGAAGCGCTTGTTCAGCTCAATGCCGGATCCGGCGTCGAAGATGGAGGAGGCATTGCTGTGGATGAAGTCGCTGGAGACGACCTCGTCGGACGTCCAGTCCAGGATGCCCTTGAGGTAGGTCTCGCTGGCCTTCTTGAACGCAGCCGAAATCTCCGCGTAGCTGGTGTCCTTGGTGGTCTTCACGGTGAGGTCCACAACGGAGACCGTCGGGACGGGCACGCGGAACGCCATGCCGGTGAGCTTGCCCTTCACCTCGGGGCAGACGAGCGCCACCGCCTTGGCGGCACCGGTCGCGCTGGGAATGACGTTCTGCGCCGCGGTGCGGCCGCCCTTCCAGTCCTTCTTCGAGGGACCGTCCACGGTCTTCTGGGTCGCCGTGTAGGCGTGCACCGTGGTCATGAGGCCTTCCTCGATGCCGAAACCCTCCTTCAGCAGCACGTGCACCAGCGGGGCGAGACAGTTCGTCGTGCAACTGGCGTTGGAAATGATGTGGTGCTTGGAGGCGTCGTACTTGTCGGCATTGACGCCGATGACGACGGTAATGTCCTCGTTCTTGGCCGGAGCGGAGATGATGACCTTCTTGGCACCCGCCGTGATGTGGCCGTACGCCGACTTCGGATTGGTCTTGTCGGCGTCCGTGAAGAGCCCGGTGGACTCGATCACGATATCCACGCCCATCGCCTTCCACGGCAGTTCGGCGGGGGTCCGCGCGCTGACCACGTGGATATCCTGGCCGTTGACAATCAGCACGTCATCCTCGGCCTTGTCCGGCGAGGACTTGCGGCTGCCCACGGTGCCGGCAAAGCGCCCCTGGGTGGAATCATACTTGAGCAGGTAGGCCAGGTTGTCCGCCGGGACGATGTCCCCCACGGCCACCACCTGGACGTCCTTGCCGACGAGGCCCTGTTCCACCATTGCACGGAACACCAGCCGGCCGATTCGACCGAAACCATTGATCGCAACTTTGACTGCCATAGTTTTCGAGTTCGTTGTCAGAATTTCAGTGCAAACAAAGGCCGAAGCCTATCGGCGACGGGGGTCGGGTCAACGGGTTTTCTTGATGCGACAACCGCCACCCCGACCGATCCACACACGGCGACACGCCATCCCTCCCATCCTTCCCGGGGGGAGGAGGACATCGGGCCTTACCTTCCCGGCCTTCCGGTGGCGGACACGGGGAACACCTTTCGTGCGCCGTCGGACTCCATCTGTCCGCGGGTGACGCCCAATCGGTTCTCCAGCTTCAGATCATGCCACAATTGGGTGCCGGTGATCTCGCGTCGCAGCAGGGAACGGTAACGGGCCAGCGTGGACACCACCTCGGCGGGGGACTCATTCACAAACTCCACCCGGAACACCCGCACCCCCAGGGCGCGCAGGCGCTCCACCGACTCGGCGCCGGTCTGGGCGCGGGCATTGAACACCGTGTTCCGGCAACCGGCATCCGCCTTGAGGGGATGTTCCAGTCCCACCCGGTCCCGCAACCGCACCTCATGGCGATCGCATGGACGTCCACAATTTGTGAAATCCGTGCCGCTGGAGAGAAATGCGCAAAACACGCAATGCTCCATGTGAAACATCGGCATGTGCTGGTGAACGGTGATTTCAAACCAGTGCGCCGGAGCGGACGAAATCAACGCCTCCAACTGGGCGACATTGAGGTCGTAGCTCGCGGTGACCCGTTCCAACCCGTACTCGCGGATGAACAGCTCCGCGGCGAGCGGGTTGGCCACATTCAGGGAGAAATCTCCGCGCCGCCGTTCGCCGGCGAAGAATCGGAGGTGATCCGGGTTCCGCACCAGGTACCCGTCCGCATCGGAGGATCGAACCTGCTTAAGAATCCACTCCTCACCCGGCTTGGTGATCCTTGGGGGCACCACCCAGACCTCGGGTGCACGCCCCGCGGATCCAAGGGCGCGCACCGCCGCCACCGCCTCCCGATACCGTTTGGGATCCTCGAAATCGAGGTACACGGTTGTCGCACCCGACGACAGGACCGCATCCAACTGCGCCTGGGTCCGAACCAAAACAATCAGTCCCGGGATGGAGTCCGCGACACCCGGAGCCGCATCCGGGATCTCAATTCCCGGCGCAACAGCCGCGTCGAGGTTCAGTCGCCACCGTTTGGGAATGGCCCGCAGCCGCTCCAATTCCGCCATGGCCTCCCGCCGCAGCCGGTTCAGTTCGCTGACGGGAAGCATCAACCCGGGATCGACGCGGTTTCGCAACGTCGCCAATCGAAACGGCGTTCCCCCGAGGCGGCCCAATTGTTCCTCGAGCCGTTCCGCAGTCAGGGGCTGCCGCTCGGCGGCCACGAGGGGAACCGTCGACGAGCACTGGGCAACATGCCCCGCCTCGTCCCTCACCACCACGGTCAGGGGCGTCCCCAGCACGCCGTGGGCCTCCAGGGTCACCGGACGGCGATGACGCACGGCGTCCCCTTCATAGGTCCTCCGCACGTCCCGGTTGAGCGCCGGATCGTCCGTCTTCCAGATCCGATCTCCGACGTGAACCCGTCGGAGATCGGTGGCGTCCCGGCCGAAGACGAGCTCCGAAACCCCGGCCGAACCGGTGGCGCGAACCCCGTAAATCCTCCCCCCCACTTCATCCTCTCCGGGACGTCCCGCGTCGAAGACCACGCCGTCCCCGGGCTTGGCGGGTCCCTCCAGGCGGACACGGACTCCCTGCGCAGTCACCCGATCAACCCGTCCCAGCAACACGCCGCGCTTTTTCCCGAAGCGTCCATGGGCCAGTTCCTGGTTGTTGATGCCGCGGAACCAGCCCGTGTAAAGGCCCCGCGAAAAGGCCATCTCCATCGCATAACGGTCCCCCGGCTCCACGGGCGACGCACCGGTCCCGGACGCCAGGGCATCCAGGGCGCGGCGATAAACGCGCGTGATGGAGGCGACGTATTCCGGTGACTTCAACCGGCCTTCGATCTTCAGCGAGGCCACCCCGGCGGAGACCAATCCGGGCAGAACCTCCAGTCCCGCGAGATCCTGGGGACTCAGCAGATAGTTGCGGTCCCCGAGATCCACCTTTTGGCCGTCGGAGATCAACTCATAGGGCATCCGACAGGCCTGCGCGCATTCGCCGCGGTTGGCGCTGCGGCCGCCGAGGGCCTCGCTCGTCAGACACTGGCCGGAGTAGGCGACGCACAGGGCGCCGTGGACAAACACCTCCAGAGGAAACCCGGCGGTTGCGGAGGCCGGAACATCGAGTGCGGACCGGATCGCGGCGATCTCCTTCAGGGAGTTCTCCCGGGCCAGCACCACGAGGTCGCATCCGAGCCGCCGGGCAAACTCGACACCGGCCGCGCTGGTGACGGTCATCTGCGTGCTCCCGTGAATCGGGAAGTCCGGGGACAGCCGGCGGATGAGGCGACAGATCCCGACGTCCTGCACGATCGCGGCATCGACGCCCGCGGCGATGATGCTGCGCAGGTACTCGGCGGCCGCCGGCAACTCGTCGGCGAACACCAGCGTGTTGAAGGTCACGTAACCCCGCACTCCCCTCCGGTGCAGGAAGTCCATCAACCGGGGCAGGTCGGCCTCGGTGAAATTGTGGGCGCGCATCCGCGCGTTGAACCGGTCGAGCCCGAAGTAAATGGCGTCCGCGCCGTTCTCCACCGCCGCCCGGGCACACTCCCAGTCGCCGGCCGGCGCCAGCAATTCAGGCAGTCGAAGGGTCCCCCCTTCGACGGGAGACTGGGTTTCCGTTGCGAGGACCGCGGCCACGAAGCGCCATCCTACCGTCCGGACACCGGCGCGCAACGTCCGGTCCGACCTCGGCCTGAATCCGGATCCAGGCAGCACCTCCGGTTGAGCACCCTACCTGCCACGAACAATCCCGCCGCCCACGATCACAACGCGGCCGCGCATCCTCAAAACCGCCCGGACAGCGATCCCGCGTATCCCGTCATCTCGAGGAATGCGCGCCCGAGGTCTCGCCCCTCCGCATTCAGCACCCGGCACGCCCCCTCCCAATACGCGATGCCCCCAAGGCCTCCGGTCAATTCCTGGGAGGCGACCACGGGCTCCAGAACGAGCGTCACCGGATTCCCCGTGTGCGGGTCGTGGACGTCGAGCCGGACGCGGGCCGGGTACAGTGCTCCCGTCGCGGGACTCCGCCAGGTTCCGTCCGCCTTCCACTGAAACTGGTCCGGCCCCAGGTGCCGGACGCTTCCCTGCGCATCCACCCAGGCCACTGTCGAAAACGGATCCGCACTCCCATCCTCACGACGCATGCGATACGCCATGATCTCCCGGCCGTCTTCCAATTGAATGCCCGCCCAGTCCCAACCCACCTGTCCGGCCCCCAACTGGCTGGAGCTGAATTCGTGATCCATCCAGGCCTCGCCGCGAACGGCCCGGGGTTTGCCGGAAATCTCAAGGGTCCCCGACACCTCCAGTCGCGGAAAGGTGAGGTAATGGCTCGCAGCCCACGGTTCGGCGGCTTTTCGGGAGACGCCGTTGGTGCCGAAGACCACCAGGGGCTTCCGGGGCACGAGATTCAAGGCAAACGAGGCGTCGGAGCGCACACTGCCGCGCAGCTCCATCGCACCCCGGGATTCCGTTCCGCCGGCACTCCACCGCATCGTCCAATTGCCATTGCGAAGATCGAGGCCCGACTCGGAGGCATGGGCATCCCAGCCCTCGCGGTTGAGGCGCTCCTGGTGGAGGAAGCGTCCCGAACCCCCATCCAGCAGCGCCATGTGTCCCAAGTGGATCTGGGAATCCTGAAATGCCGGGGAGGCCGCGGTCCCATCCGCACCGGCCCGGGGCGCCGAACGACGAAAAAACGTGGCCTGAAACCCATGACGGGTTCCGTTGGTTTCCCACAGGTGCCCGGTCACGTACCACCACTCGATGGAGAATCCGGGATGACTTCCGTGGTCCCGGTGAAAGGCGAACACGCGCCCGGGCCGGGGCGTTTCAAATCCGTCCGGTCCCGCCCCGATAGCCCACTCCGTCCCCGGACCGAGAATCCCCAACAGCAGTCCAACAACGCGCCAGATCGGACGAAGACAACGGGCTGGATGCCGGGTTGGTTTCATGGACCGGTGGGGGGTGACTCTATTCCTCGCGCTCCGCAGGGATCCTGCCGGACCGGTATCCCACGGTCCATGCCGTCAGAAACGCCGCACCGGCCACCAGGGCGGCCAGGCCCAACAGGAAGCCCCACGGCCAATGGGTCTCCAAGGTCCAGCCAAAGGTCTGGCGATTCACCCGCTGAATGAGCAGCCACCCCAGCGCCCCGCTCGCAACCAGTCCGGACGTGATCCCCGCCGTCGCGGTCAGCAATCCCTCCAATGCCGCGGCCACGGCCAGTTCGCCGCGCCGGAACCCGAGGGTCCGGAGCGTGGCGAGGGAATCCCGTCGCTCCCAGAGGAGGCTGGTCAGCGTGAACCCGAGCCCTGCAACCGCGACCACCACCCCGATCAACTCCAGGGCATAGGTGATGGCAAAGGTCTGGCGGAAGATCCTGAGAGCCTCCGCCCGCAGGCGGGACTGGGTGAAGACGGCGAGGCCTGGATGTTCCCGCCGCAACGCGGCCCCGACCGCCTCGGGGGAAATTCCCGGCCGGAGGACGAGGATCAGGCTCGAGGCCAGTTCGTCGCCAAACCATTCCGAAAAGCGCCCGCGATCCACCAGAATGGAGCCACGTTCGTTGCCGTAGTCCGAGTACACCCCGGCAATGGTCAACGAACGCGAACCGCCCGGGGTCGGCACATCCACCCGGTCACCGCGCCCCAACTGAAACCGCTCGCAGAAGGCCTCGCTTACCAGCGCAAGAGAGGCGTTCCTGTCCGGATCGAACACCGCGTCATCGGCGGGTGCCGACCGCCAGGCGGGCCGGGCGTGGTTCCGGAAAAACTCCAGATCGCACCCCATCAGCATCGACTCGGCGGTCGGAAGTTGGATCCGCGCCACTTGAAGGACCTGGGCACGCGCCACGGCGGCATTGGTCACCACGGACCTCCACGTCGCGGGGCGAATCCGATTCTCCGTGGACGCACTCTGGGCGCCATCACTGGAAAGATAGAGATCCGCCTGGAAGGTCCGCGAAATCCACCCCCGCATCGTCCTGTCAAAGCTCCCCACCAAAATCGCCATCCCTGCCGTCATCGCAACCGCACAGACCAGACCCGCCACCGCCAGGCGGTGGCGTCCGGACGGCTCCCGCAGATGGCTGAGGGCGACGCGGGCCGACGCCCAGCGGTCCCCCAGGAACTCAAACCGCCTCGCCAATCCCCGCAACAGGGCTGCCCCGAGGATTCCTGCGGAAAAGACCCACAGAAATGCGGCGAGATACGCCGCCGCCGGAAATCGGGTGCCGCCGTCCATGCGCACAGGCGGGAGGGTGCAGAGCAAAGCACCCAGACCCGCCAGGATTCCGGCCCATGCAGGCCGGCGGAGCACGGCCGGGCCTTCCGGGTGCACTCCCTGTTTCCGGGAGAGCAACTGCGCCGGAGGGACCACCGCAGCCTGGGCCGCAGGCATCCACCCGGCGAGCACGCAGACCATCACCGACGCCGCCAGGGCCACAACGGCCTCCCCTGGACTGAGCGACGCGGACGACGCGGAACTGGAGTAATAGAGGGCATTGACCGTGCGTCCGATCAGGCGAACGGCCCCCTGCGCCCCGAGCCATCCCAACGCGAGCCCCAGTACTCCGCCAACGCACCCCAACACCACGGCCTCCAGCATCCAGGCGCGCCGGAGATCCACCGGACGCACCCCCAGGGACCGAAGTATGGCCAACTCCTCCCGGCGACGTACCACGGCGCCATCGAGGGCCTGAAAGACGAGGTACAATCCGACCAGCAAGGCCAGCAGGGAAAGAATGGTCAGGTTCAGGCGGAAGGCCCGCGTCATTTTTTCACCGCCCGCCCTCCGCTCCCCCGGAGTCGACACCGTCCAGCGGGCGGCTCCCGCTCCGCGCTCCGCAGCGGCAACCAGTCGTGCCCGGGCGTCCGCCCAAACCCGATCCCGCGACGCCCCATCCTCCACCACAAACTCCACACGGCTCAATCGGCCCGCCGCATCGGTCCAATGCTGCAGCGCGGGAAGATCCATCACCAGCAGGTCGGCCGGAACTTCGGGACGCGAGGGATCGGCCGGAAACACCCCGGCGACACGGAGCGGCACAATCCGCTCCTGAATCACCAGCGGGAACGAATCCCCCGGGGACAGGCCCAGGCGCCGCGCCGCCGCGGCACCCATCCAGACCGAACGGGGATCGCGCAGCAGCGTCCAGAGATGTCCGACGACGGCCGCCCCGGGCGCGGCGGGTGATCGAACGTCCCCCGGAGGACTTTGGAAAGCCGCTCGTCCCCCGAAACGTTCCACGGCCGTCGATTGGACCGCGATGAGGTCCACTCCCAGGATCGTGAAGGACTCCCGCGTTCCAATCGACTCCGATTCCCCACCCCTGGGTCGCGCCGCCGAGGACTCCAGGACGGGCAGGATCTGAATCGGCGCCGCGTCGAACAGTCCCCTCAACTCCGGCAGGACGGATTCCGGAAGATATCCGGCGGGCGCCTGGATCAATCCGTCGCTGCCGGAGGTCAGGACATCGGTGAAGTTTTGAAAGCTCGCGACCGCGGCGCGGTTGGCGAGTCGCACCGCGAAATAGACCCCCACTCCGAGGGCGACAATGACCATCAACATCGCCGTCGACGCCGCATGCATCCGCCAATGGCGCCAGGCGAAGCGAGTCCATAACAATGCCAACATCGTTCCGGAGGACGGCCCGGGATTTGGGGGCGGGCTCACGACAACTTCGGCCCCCGGGACACCGCATGGGATTTGGGCACACCGGACGCGCCTCCCAGGACATCGGGTTCCGATCCGGATTCAACCTGCCCGTCCCGGAGATGGATCTCCCGATGGCAGATGGACGCCGCCTCCGGACTGTGGGTGACGAGGACGAGGGCCGTCCCCGTCTCTCCGGTCCATTCCGTGAGCAACTGGAGGATGTTGTCCCCGTTCACCGAATCGAGGTTTCCCGTCGGTTCATCCGCCAGCAGCAGTTCGGGCCCGTGACCCATGGCCCGGGCGATCGCCACCCGCTGGCGTTCACCCCCGGACAACTCGGAGGGAAAGGCGTTGGAACGATGGGACACCCCCACGCGGTCCAGGAGGTCGCGAACCCGCCGGCTCCGGTCTGCCCGGGGCACTCCGAGCAATTGCAGCGGCAACTCAACATTCTCCGCCGCCGTCAGGGACGGCAGCAGGTGGAAGAACTGGAAAACCGTGCCCACCCTCCGCCTCCGGAACAGGGCCAGCGCCTCATCGTCCATGGCCTCCAGCGGAGTGTCTCCGAGAACAATGCTGCCCGCGTCCGGACGATCCACTCCCCCCAGACAATTCAGGAGCGTGGTCTTGCCACTGCCGGAGGGACCGGTCAGCGCCACCCGTTCGCCGGCACGGACGTGGAAGGAGATGCCCCGGAGAACGACGCGACCCTCGTAGGACTTATGCAGATCACGGACCCTGAGCACGGGTTCCCGGGTCTCCTTCGGGGGGATGGGCAGCATTTCCACCGTGAACTGCGGTCAGTCTCGGGAATTGTCAACCGACGAGACATCGCCCGGGGTCCGTCGAGATCAGGGCCAGGCCAGGGCGATCAGGATTTCCACGCCGAAGACGGCCACGAGCAGTGCCCAGGTGGCCTGCTCCCGCCACACGAGGGATTTGGGACGCGTGGCCGCCAGGCGGAACTGAAACTGGACGGCGCCGCACTGGATCACGTCACCGTTCCGAAGCGGACGCGCCCCCGGCGTCGTTTCTCCGTTCACAGCGACCGGAGCCTCGGACGAGGGGACCAGAAGAAAGAGGCGGTTGTCGCCACGTTCGATGGAGAAGTGCCGATCCCAGACGCCCGCAGCCACCACACGAAGGTCCACTTCCCCACGCCCCACCACGAACGGGAAGCGTCCAATTCCACAAACTTCCCTCGCCCCCGGACCGTCCCGGCGCTGAAGTTCAACCATCACCAGATGCTGCGAGGGACGTGAACCGAATCCCCGGGATACAGGGGAAGATTCTGCTTCGGATCGCGAATCGCCTTCTTGGCATTCACGTGGATCTGCTTCTGGGTCGCCGAGCGGGTGACAATCACGTCGCGCTTGTCGGCGTACTCCGTGAAGCCTCCCGCGGCATCAATGGCACCCAATACCGTCAGATCACCCCGGTAGACAATCGAACTGGGGGTCCTCACCTCGCCACCCACGGAGACAAAGGACGCCATCCGTTCGATGGTAACCGTGAGCTTGCGATAAATGCGCTCCTTCTCGACATACATGGAGGAGATCTCCCGCTCCACCTCCGAGCGCTTCTTGCCGCTCACATTGATTTCCAGCCCACGGGGCAGGAGGATCTTTCCGTCCTCGGGGATCACCTGCTCGACCGGGGTCGGGGGATCCGGAATATCATTGTAGACGATCTTGATCCGGTCGCCGGGACGGAGGACGTCGGCGCTGATGGAGGGGGCCGTCCCCACGGGAGCCGCCGCGGCCTCCGGGGGAGTGCTGCTGCTGCAACCCGCCATTAATCCGGCGAGAAACATCCAGAGACAGGCCAGCCGGGGAGACGCGAAAAATCGAAATCGGTTCATGGAGATCCGTCGGAATTCGAAACTGTGTTCTAGTACTTCTTCTTCAACTCGGCGGCGGGCTTGCCCGACTTATCGCCGGAACCATGCCCGTCGTCCGCCTTGGAATCGTAATCGTAGTAGTAGCCGCTGTAGTAGTAGTAGTAGCTGTCCTGGGAGATGTTGATGTTGTTCAACACGACGCCCATGAGGCGTCCGCCCACCTTCTCCACCATTTGCTTCGCCCGGAGCGTCATCTGCTGCGGATACTTGCGGTACTGCACCACGAGGATGGCCAGATCCACTTCGCTGGCCAGGACCGAAGCGTCACTGACGCCCATGATCGGCGGCGAATCGAAGAAGACGAAGTCGTAGCGGCTCTTCACCTCGTCGACGAAGGCCCGCATCGCGCTGGAATTGAGAATGCCCATGGAGCTGCTGGGCAGCTTGCCACTGGGAAGGAAGTCGAGGGTAGGCACCGAAGTGGTCTGCACCACCTCCTCCAGCCGGTTCTGCTTCAGCAGGTAGTTCGTCAGCCCCAGGGAATTGGTGACATTGAACATCTTGTGGAGGCTGGGACGCCGAAGGTCCGAGTCCACGATCAGCACCCGGCTGCCCTGCTGCGCGAAGATGGTCGCCAGATTGAACAGCGTCGTGGATTTGCCCTCGCCGGCGCCGCCGGACACCACGGTGATGGTCCGGAGGTCGGCATCCTTCCGTGAGAAAAGAAGATTGGTGCGCAGCACCCGGTAGGCTTCCGCGTGGGGACTTTCGGGTCCCTCCTTCAACAGACTGGAGACATTCTGCGGGATGACGCCCAGTACGGGTGCCCCCAGCGCCTGCTCCACGTCGTCGATCGTCTTCACGCTGGTATCGAGGTACTCAATGAAGAAGGCGAGGCCGACTCCCAGCAGCAGTCCGGCGATGGCACCCAGGGCGATGTTCAATCCCTTGCGGGGACGCACCGGACGGAGTCCGGGCTCCGCGCCATCGATGATTTCCACACTCGACTCCTTGGAGATGGCCGCGTTGATGTTCTCCTGGGTGAGCTGCATCATCATCGCCTCCCGCATGCGCAGCCACGTGTCGAGATCCTTCTTCTCGCGCATGTAGGGTCGGTACTCCCCGATGGCCTTGGCTTCGTCGGACTTCGCCTTCTCGAGTTGCCGTTGAATCATCACCAGGGTCGCCCGATCCGTCTCCAAACGCGCGGCCATCGATGCCATGATCCCGTTCACCTGATCGTCCAACTGGGCATTGATGCGCGCCAACTGCCCGTTGACCTTCTCCACCTCGGGGTGTTTCGGTCCGAAATCGGGGTTGAGGCGGGCCTTTTGCTGCTCCGCAATGGTGAGGTCACCGAGCAGCGTCCCCAGGAGAGGCGTGGGGTTGAGCAGATTCAGCGCATATCGAAGTTCGTCGGGACTCTTGCTCTTCAGGTTGTTGATCAACTCCTGCTGCTGGGTGATGCGCGTCGCCAGTTCCGTCTGGGTCGCGAGCATCCGGCGCGTCTCCTCGGTCAAGATGTTCTGAAACTGCCCGCCACCCTCCGCGACGGCGTCGGGCACCTTCAACTCCACCCGAAGCTCATCCACCTTCTGTTGTCGGATCCGGACCTTGTTCCCCAGATCCTCCAATTGATTGGTCAGCGTGGTCAGTCCGCGGTCATTGCGTCCGCGCCGGAGACCTTCCCGGTACTCCTGATACCGCCGCGCCACGGTGTTGGCGATGTCCGCCGCCAGTTGCTTGTCGGGGTTGGTCGCCGAAATCTCGATGATGCTCGTGTTGCGGTACTGCTTGACGTCCAGTTCCTTGCTGAGGATCTCGTACGACTGCTGGGTCTTGAACGGCTCGGGACTCTTGAAGCGCTCGGCGTACTTCTCGTTCAACCGCAGGTCCGTGATGACCCCATCCAGGATGGTCCGCGACTTCAGGACCTCGAATTCCGTGGTGAGGAAGTAGGGGTCGTATCCCTGCCCTCCCCCACCCACCCCCCACAGTTGGATGTCAGGAGTATCCTTTTCCACCTTCAGGCGGGCCGTGCTCGAAAACGCCTCGGGCATCACAAACGTCACCGCGGTGACGGTGATGACGACCAGAAGGAATACCGCGAGAATGATGACCTTGCGGATGCGGATAATCCGCCAGTAATCGAGGAAGTGCGTCTTGGCTTCGGGCGTCGGTGCGGCGGTGCGGGTCGCTTCCATAAAGAAAAAACCGGAGGCCAGAAGTTAATCCGGCCTCCGGCCCAAGAGCAAAACTTTTGCGGTCAGTAAGTGGCGACGATACCGAAGAACACGCGGTTCCGGTTGTAATTCCGGTAGTAATCGTCGCCGATGTGGATCTGCGAATTGAGCGTATCGAAGTAATACGACGCGGAAGCCGAGAGGTTCCGGGTGAACGCGTAGGAGAGGGTTGCCCCCGCGGACCACCAGTCTTCGGTGTCCCCGTTCCAGGTGCCACCCACGAACTCCGAAGCCTGATAGGTGGCCATCACCGTCAGGGCCAACTTGGCCGTGATCGCGTGGGTGATGTTGGCGTAAAACGCCGTGCTCTCCTGGTTGAGCACCGGATTCGTCGGGTTGAACCCGATGACATCGGTGGTGTTCGCACGATGAATCACACCGAACTGCGCATTGCTGCCCACGTCGTAGGCATAGGACAGACTGAAGTCGAGGTAGGGATTGACTTCGTTCGGCGTCTCAAAGTTGACCCAGTCCTGAATCTGCGCGCCGGCCTTCAACGATCCGGTGAACGCCGGGGTGAAGCTGTGTTGGAAACCACCGTAGGCGAAGTAGGTCCGGTTGTTGCGGATGTTCGCGTTCGGGTTCAGCGGGCCCACCGGCAGTTCCGGGAAGTACAGGCCGTAGTCGCTGTCGTAATCCACATTGCCGATCTTGGCACCCACCAGGGCAACCGTCGTCGGACGCACCAGATACCGGATGTCCAGATTGCCGTAGTTCTCGATACGGTCCAAGGACGCCGCATACTGGTCCTTCTCGTAGCGGTAAATCAGGTTCTCGTAGCCGGGCGCGAGGCTCCAACGCGGCGCCAGCTCGATGGCCATGTTCACCTTGCCATCGTTGGAGATGTTGTTGCCCTCGATGCGCCCGGTCTGACCCATCAGCACCTGGCTGGCATTCTGGAAGAGCTGGAAGTTGTCATCAATCTCCAGGCTCACGCGCGGACTGAAGTTGTGCTTGAAGTTCGCATCGAAGGCGGCGCTCTGGGCCCAGTTGCTGTCGAACGTGTCCCCCGTATCGAAGAAATACGTGGCGCCATAGGAGGCGGCCAGCGACAGCGTCGAGGTGTCCCACACCTTCATGTAGTCCGCCGATGGCGTGACGTAGATACCCCAGCTTCCAATTTTTCCGGGGCCGTCAGGTTGGGTGTTGATGTTGCTGTCGTAAAAGCCCTGGGTGGTCAGCGAGACATTCCAAGGCTTTGAACCGCCTTCAGCAGCCTGAACAACGAGGCTCGCGCCCCCCAACGACAAAACGCCCGCGGCGTAGATGAGCTTCTTCATAGGAGAGAAAATTTTTCGGCGGCGGATAGGATTGAATTATCGGAAAGGTTTCTAGGCAGGGTCATGGGGGGTGTCAAACACAATCCCCTCTGATCGGCAGATTTCCACAAGGAGGGGACTCCCTGTCGCCGAACCCGGAAACCTCATCGGAAATCGAGTTCTGGGCATGGATCAGGCGGGCATAGATCCCCCCGGACGCCAGCAAATCCCCGTGCCGCCCCCTCTCCACGATGCGCCCCTGGTTCAACACCAGGATCTGGTCCGCCGTCCGCACGGTCCCCAGCCGATGGGCGATGATGAAGCTCGTTCTCCCCGACTGAAGCCGCTCGAGCGCCTCCTGGATCATCCGCTCGGTGGCGGTATCCACACTGGCGGTGGCCTCGTCCAGGATCAGGATCGGCGCGTCCTTCAACAGGGCCCGGGCAATGCTGACCCGCTGTTTCTCCCCGACACTGAGCCGGATTCCCCGTTCCCCCACCCGGGTCTCGTAGCCTTCCGGCAGACGCCGGATGAATTCGTGTGCGTTGGCCGCCTTCGCCGCCTGCTCCACCTCGGCGACGGACGCCGATTCCCGTCCGTATCGGACATTCTCAAGGAGG
Organism: Verrucomicrobiales bacterium; assembly: GCA_016793645.1. Classification (GTDB taxonomy): domain Bacteria; phylum Verrucomicrobiota; class Verrucomicrobiia; order Limisphaerales; family UBA9464; genus UBA9464. Next base: position 20,477 of record JAEUHD010000232.1, on the reverse strand, counting down.
GTTCCATTGAACAGGAATGGTTCCTGGCTCACCACGGCGATCTGGGCCCGGAGCTCGTCGAGGGGAATGCCTCGGATATCGCGGCCATCCACACGAATCGCCCCGCCCGTCGCCTCATAAAATCGGGGAAGCAGGTTCACCAGCGTGGATTTCCCGGCACCGGTCGGACCCACCAGCGCCACCCGCTCCCCGGGGGCCGCCCTCAGGGAAACCCCGTGAAGCGCCCGACGCCCGCCCTCGTACTCCGCCGTGACGTCCTCATAGTCCACGGCGCCCTTCGCCCGGATCCGGGATGGATTCGGGTTCCGCGGGACGGCCGCCTCCGGGGAGGCATCCAGCACATCCAGAACCCGTTCCCCGGCCGCGCGGGCCGCGGACAGCATTTGATTGAGCGTGTGCAGGCGCCCCACCGGATCATACAGCATCGCGAGGTACCCGAGGAACTTGACCAAGCCTCCGAGCGTCAGATCCCCCGCAAGCACTTGCCGCCCGCCCACCCACAGGACGAGCACCGTTCCCATGGAGGCGAAAAAGGTCATGGCCGGGTTGTACACCGCCCACACCTTCATGACCTGGAGGGTTCCCCGGCGAAGTGCGTCCGCCTGCGCCCCGAACCGGCCATCCTCCTGCACCTCCCTTCCGAAGGACTTGATCTGGCGGATCCCCTGGAGGTTGTCCTGGAGCAGTGCCCCCATGGCGGCGCCCGCCTGCCGTTGGGCCCGATAGCGCCGATGCGCCGTCAGCGAGTACCAGAGGGCTCCACCCGCCAGCATCGGCACCGGGAGCACCGCGACCGACGCCAGGACCGGATTGCTCGCAAACAGCAGGATCGACACCCCCGCGATGCTCAGGATCGCCACCGTCCCCTGCTCCGTGCCGTCAATCAACAATCGCTCCACCGCGTTCACATCCTCCAAGACCCGTGTCATCAGGTCACCGGAGGCGCGCTGGTCGAACCAGGCCACAGGCAGCCGCTGCAGGCGCCCATACAGATCCTTCCGCAGGTCAACGATGACATTCTGCTCGAGGGTATTGTTGAGCCGGATGCGCAGCGAGTTGAGGGCATCCCGGGCCAGGAAGGCGATCGCGAGTCCAAGAACCGCCCAACCCAGAAGATCCGGCCGCCGCGCCCCGATCACATCGTCGATCAGAAACTGCGTAAGCTGGGGATAGGTGAGGGCGGACGCCAGCGACCCCAGCGCGCAGGCGATGGTTCCCGCGGTCAGCGCCGGATACGGACGAAGGTAACCCACGACCCGGCGCACCACCTCGACGGTCGAACGCGACCGCACCCTCAGGGACGGATCCCGGTCGAGTCCGCCCGCAGGACGGGAAATTCGAGACATGCCTTCCGCACCCGATCACGGGGGTTGCCCAAGGGCGACCCCGGTTACCGCAGACCGGCCGGGTCGATCACCACATGCTTGATCCGCTCCCGCCGCCAGGTGTAGGTGACATGAACCAACCCACTTTGATCCTGGATGATGGCCGGATAGCTGTATTCTCCGGGACCCCGGTCAAGATCGAGCACCCGCCGCCATTCGGTCCCGTCCGTGGACAAGGCGATCGAGAGTTCCCCACGGGATTCCGTGGAGGGATTGTACACCAGCAGCGCCGTGTTGTTTTTCAACATGACGGCGTCGATCGCGCTGTTGGGGTTGGGCAGCATCGTGCGGCTCATCGCGCCCCACTGGCGGATGTTGGTATCACACCAACTGGACACGATCACCTGCTGCTTGGTCCGGCACAGGATCTGGGTCCGCTCCCCGGGCCAGCGGAGGATGGTCGGCTGGATCGCCCCATAGTTGAGGGAACTGTTCAACGCCTCGGTGCGCTCCCACTGGGCGAACGGATTCTTCGTCCATTCCATGTGGACACGCCAACCCTGGTCCTCGGTGCTGGCCCCGCACAGGATGGTCCCGCTCGGGAGTTCGACCGGTTTGTTGCGGACAGGGCCGATGATGCCATCCGGCAGGCGCCGCGACTGGGTCCAGGTGATTCCCCCGTCATCGGAACGCATCACCCGCCCCCACCATTTGGAAGGGCTGGGTCCCACCTTGTAGAAGAGGTAGAGCGGTCCGTTCTTTTTCTCGAACAGCACCGGGTTCCAGCAGGCGTACTGCTGGCGCCCGTCCTCATTGCCACGGGCCACCTCGACCGGGGCGGACCACCGCCCGCCTTCCTGGCGGGTCAGCCAGATCACGCAGTCCGGAGACCGCTCGGCAGTGCCCCCAAACCAGGCGGCGAGGAGACCGTTCTTGGCGTCGCAAATGGTGGATGCGTGGGAGGACTTCGTCGGGGGCGGATCCGCGAGAAATTCGGTGGTGCGAATCTGCGCCGCCGCAGGCACGGCGGAAAGGATGCCCATCAGGGCCAGGAGTTTCTTGATCGTCACAGCGGGAGGAGGATACCGCATCAGCCCGGCGCGCCAAGCGCGGGGTTCAAGGCACGCGGACGTTTCTCTCCACCTCCCGTGGAAGGCTCCCGGCCGCTATCGCGGGGAGGAGCCCGGGGTTTGGGTCGTCACCTTCCACGTATCCGTCCGGAACGGGGACGCCGGCAACTGCCCCGAATTGGCCAGGTTCACCACTGGATAGTTGTTCCACCCATAGCGGACCGCCACCGGCGCGGCGACCATCGGACTGGACACCGTCACCTGGTTCGGACCCGAGATCCGGGCGGTCGCCGGATGAAACTTCTTGTCCGCACCTGCGACGGTGAAACCGGTGGGCGCGCCGCCATCGAGCGTCGTCAACCCGTTCCCGGCATCCTTGAACGTCAGCACCACGTTCGTTCCCCGGATGGCCGAGGTCTGGAGGCGGGGACCGTGGGCGTCGATCTTCTGTCCGTAGGCCCCGGCCAGGGCCAGGCGCGCGAGCCGGTCGCCCACGGGCGCCTTCTTGGTGGGATGAATGTCATCCTTGTCGCCCACATCGGTGATCACCGCCACATCCACGTTCTTCAACGTCGAGGCCACGTGATTCTGGGCCTCCCGCAGTTCGGCCCAGGTGGAATCCCCGACCTCCGCCGCGATGACGGAAAGGTCGCGCTTCCGGTTCATGTCCCAGGGCGCCAGTTGCACCGCGAGGAACCAGAAATCGCCCTGCTGCCAGTCGTGACGCCAGTTCCGGATCATGTCCGCGAAGAGCCGACGATATTGCCAGGCCCGGCCGGCGTTCGATTCGCCCTGATACCAGATCGCACCCTGGATCGCATACGGCATGAGATTTGCCAACATGCCGTTGTAGAGTTCCGAGGGCCGCCAGGGCTGGCCCGGACGATTCTCCGAAAACGTCCCACCCGAGGACTCGGCCGCCTTCTTTTTTTCCTCCCAGGTCTGCACCGCATGCTCCCAGCGGATCAGATCCCGCGTGGACTGCGGGAGGATGTCCAATGCGTATTCCGTGTCACCGGACAGCACTTCGGAACTCATCCACACCTCCGCCGGCGACCCGCCCCAGCTCGTGTGGATGATTCCCACGGGGACCCCCTTCTCGCGAAGCGAGGCCTCCAGCGTCCGACCGAAGTAGTAGCCGACGGCTGAAAAATTGCGCACGGAGTCCGGGGACGCGGCCGCCCAGGCATGGGTCGCGTAGTCAAGGTCGGTCTTCACCACCGGCGACCGGCGTTTGGTCACGTTGAACAGCCGCAGGTTCGGATTCGCACTCGCGGCGATATCCGCCTCCGGGTTGAAGCTGGCCCGCATCGGCCACTCCATGTTCGACTGCCCGGAGCAGATCCAGACCTCGCCCACCACCACGTCGTGGATCACGGCGGCATTCGTCGGACCGGACGCCTTCAAGTCCGCCCCCGCGGCCGACGCCTTCATTCGGTTCAGCTTCACCATCCACCGGCCATTCCTGGCGACGGCCTTCTTCGTCTGGCCGGCGAATTCCACGGTGACCTCCTCACCGTCCGCCGCGGTGCCCCAGACCGGCACGGTCATGCCGCGCTGCAGGACGGCATGGTCGGAGAACGTCGGATGCAGCCGAACGTCGGCGGAAAGCCGGAGACCGGCGGATGCGATCAAAGCCAGCGACACGAGCGACCCAAGACGGGGCCGCCGCAGGAAAATGGAGGACATGGTGCCGCTCGTTGAACCCCAAGCTGCGCCGCGGGTCAATGCGCGTCCTCGCGGAAGTCCGTGTCCCTCCGGCGCCCCCGTCACCATCCCGGACCCGCCGTGAATGGAATCCCGGGCCTGCCGTCTGCTGAAATGCCGGCGACGAATTGAATGTCCCTTCCCCAATTCCCGACTTTTCGATACCCAGCCCCATGCTCCAACGACTGACCCTGGCTTCCGCACTGCTGGCCCTCGCCCTGACCACGATCCGGGCGCAGACGCCGGAATGGATTTGGAGCGCCGCACCGCCCGACCCGGAGGAAATCCGCGTCTTTCGAAAGTCCTTCACCGTGCCCGCGGGCATCACCAAGGCGGTGATGACCGTGGCTGCGGACAATGACGCCGAGGTGCGACTGGACGGAGCCCTCGTCGCCAAGAATGAATCCTGGAGCAGCCCCACCCGGGTGACGCTCAAGGAACTTCCGGCGCCGGGAACCCATCAAATCGAAGTCCAGGCCAGCAATGACGGAGGCGCCGCCGCACTGCTCTTCCTTCTGGAACTATCCGGACCCGGAGAAACCCGGCAGGTCGTAGCAAGCGACGGAACCTGGCAGGTCGCCCCCGAAACCCGCAGCGGCTGGCAGGCGGTCAAATCATTCGGCAAACTCGGGGTTTCCCCCTGGGGCGACGTGCCGCTCATCCCCGCCGCCACCGCGTCCCAAACCCTTCAGGTCGCCTCCGGATTCCGGGTGGACCTCATTCGCTCCGCGGAGACCGGGGAGGGTTCCTGGGTATCGATGACCACCGATCCCCAGGGACGCCTCCTCCTCAGCCCCCAGGGAAAGGAACCCCTGCTGCGGGTGACCCTGGACGCGCAGGGACAAATCTCCCGGATCGAACCGATTCCGGTGCCCGTCCGCGGCGCCATGGGGCTCCTCTGCGCGTTTGGAGCCCTCTACGCCAACGCCGAGGGGCCCGATGGCTATCACCTCTACCGGATCACCGATTCCAATGGCGACGACCAGTATGATCGCGTCGAACTGCTCCATCGATGGGACGGGGGGCCCGGGGAACACGGCGCACACGGCATTGTGCGGGGACCGGACGACCTCCTTTACATCGTCAATGGCAACTTCGTGGACGTCCCCAGGGACCTGGGCCCGGGATCCGCGGTTCGCCATTATGCCGACGACCTGGCGCTGCCGCGCATGGAGGACGGCAATGGGTTCGGAGCCGGCCGGAAGCCCCCCGGTGGTTATGTGGTGCGCATGGATCGCGACGGAAGGAACGTCGAACTCTATTCCGCGGGCGAACGGAACACGTACGACCTCGCGTTCAGTCCCGAAGGCGAACTGTTCGGATTTGATTCGGACATGGAATGGGACTGGGGCACCCCGTGGTATCGCCCGACGCGCGTGTACCACATGGTGCGCGGCGGCGATCAGGGTTTCCGGGAAGGGAGTGCGAAGTGGCCCGAGGAGTACGCCGATTCCCTGCCGGCGGTGGTCAACATTGGCATCGGTTCCCCGACCGGGGTGTGCTTCGGAACCGGCACCCAGTTTCCTCCGCGCTTCCGACAGGCGCTGTACGTCGCCGACTGGAGCTACGGCCGGATCCTGGCCGTCTTCCTGAAACCCAACGGGGCCAGTTTCACCGGCTCCTTTGAAACCTTCGTGAAGGGCAAGCCCTTGAACGTGTCGGACATCACGGTGGGCTCCGACGGCGCGCTCTATTTCATCACCGGTGGCCGCGGAACCCATTCCGGACTCTACCGGGTCACCTACACCGGTCCCGCCGACGCCCCGGCGGTCGCATCCGACCCGGATGCCGCGGCCGCCCGGGATCGGCGCCATGTGATCGAACGCTTCCTGGGTGCGCCGGATCCCTCCGCCGTGGATGCGGTATGGCCGGATCTGTCGAGTCCGGACCGCCACCTCCGGTTCGCCGCCCGCGTCGCCCTGGAGGCGCAACCCGTGGCCTCCTGGAGGGACCGGGCCCTCTCCGAAACCAATGCCCGCGCAGGCCTCACCGCCCTGCTCGCCCTCGCCCGTGTCGGATCCGGCGCCGACCAGGCGGCGCTGCTCAAGACCGTGGCGCGATGGCCGCTCGATTCCCTCGACGAGGAGTGGAAGCTCAACAAGCTCCGCGTGATCACCGTCAGCGCCTCCCGACACGGGATTCCGGAGGAAATCGTGCCGATGGCGCGCACCAAACTGCTGGCCCAATACCCGGCGGCCTCCTGGCCGCTGAACCGCGAACTCTCCGCACTTCTCGTTGCGCTCGATGCCCCGGAAGCGGTTGCGCGCACGCTGGACCTGAGGGATCGGGCCCGGACCCAGGAGGAACAACTCCACTACCAAACCGTCCTCCGAAAGGCGAAGTCGGGATGGACGCCCGGGTTGCGTCAGCGGTACTTCGCCTGGTTTGGACCCGAGGCCGCGACGGCCGCACACCGCACGGGTGCGCATCCCGCGGCCTTTGAAACCTGGTTTCGTGATGTCGGACTGGAACCCGGCAACGGCGCGAGCTTCGACAATTTCGTGAAGAATCTCCGCAAGGAGTCGTTTGAAGCGGTGCCCGATGCAGACAAGGCCCCGGTGGCGATGCTGCTTGCGGCGAAGAAGGCTCCGGCCGCCGCGACCGCCCCGGCGCGAACGGTGGTGCGTGACTGGAAGACCGCGGACCTGATTGACGCCATCGGCAGCCTGAAGTCCGGACGGGACCTCAAACGCGGCCGGGAGGTCTATGCCGCAGCCCAATGCTCCTCCTGTCACCGCTTCCAAGGCGAGGGCGGCGCGGTGGGACCCGACCTCACCGGGGTGGGGACCCGCTACGCTCCCGTCGACGTCCTGAAGTCCCTGACCGAACCCAGCGCGGTCATCTCCGAGCAGTACCAGAACACCGCGGTCTCGATGAGGAACGGCGACGAAATCGTGGGGCGCATCGTCGAGGATTCCCCGCAGAAACTCGTCCTGATCGTGGATCCCATCCAGGGCACCCGGACCGAGATCCGCCCCGCCGACGTGTCCTCGCGGACGGCGTCCACAGTGTCGCCCATGCCCGAAGGCCTGCTGAACACGTTCCATCGGGACGAGATTCTCGACCTCATCGCTTATCTGCAGGCGGACGGAAAGCTCTGACGAGCGCCCGGGGACAGTCCCCTGCCGGGCCGGGATCCGGAGTCCGGGCATGAAGAAACGTGTCCCCGGCGTCTCACGAACCCGCCCACCGGAATAATCCCCATTGACCGGTGGTGCGGCCCCGGGCAGCGTGCCGACCATCCTCCCGGACCGGCCTCACGCCCAACCCTCGGAGCATGACATGGACGCCGAACCCAAATCCAATGTCCGTCCGGACGCCACTCCCGAGCTTCCCCTTTGCCTCGGTTGCGCCCAGCCCAACGACCCCGCGGCCAACTTCTGTTCGCATTGCGGCGCCCCCATGACGTCCTACGCGTCCACCGGCCCCTTCGAGTCCTTGTTCGCCGAGGGCCGCGCCTACCGCGAGGCGGCCGATCATCCCCGTAGTCCGGTGGTGGTGGCCGGGGTCTGGCTGTTGTTTGGAATGATGTTCCTGGGAGGGCTGTTGCTGACCAGCCCCGCCCTGCATGGGGATTTCCTGATCGCAATTCCCGGCCTGCTGCTCATGGGGCTTTCGCTGACCATGCTGATCAAGACCACTCGAAATTTTCTCGCCGGACGTGAATCCCGGGGAGCCCGCATCGGGGATCCGGACGAGGACGCGGGCGTCCCCCTCCCCTGAGGACGAAAGTCCGAGGGTGGGACGGGCAACGGGGATCAGGCGGGATTGGCAACGTCGGCCCCGAATCCCCCCGGACGCCGGAAGGCCAGGGTCAATCCCAGTGCGGTCAGGGCAAAGCCGCAGATCACGTCCACGGCGTAGTGGTAGCCCAGGTACAGGGTGGAGATCCAAAGTCCGATGCACGGGACAAGGCACCACCAAAACCGGGAGCGGTGGAACCGTGCGTCGAAGAAGAGAATGAAGGCGGAAACGGCGCAGTGGAGGCTGGGAAAGACGTCCACGCCATTGGAGCCAAACCGAACCACGGCCGCGTTCAGGGACGTGGGCCATCCCCCGGTCAGCGGCCCGCCGAACTCGGACGCAAAGGCGACATACGGACCCGACGCCGGAACCAGCTCATACCCGAGGTACCCGACCCCGTAAATCGTCACGAGTCCCGCCATGAACCGGCGCGCCTGGGACAGGTTGCCGCTGAGCGCACGGATCAGGCTGGTGATGACGTACAGGTAGAAGAACAGGTAGCAGAGGCTGAAGACGTCGGTGAGCGCGGGGGCCCGGAATGACTTCAACCCCATCGCCGGCGTCTGGCCCAGCAGGGCGACGTCGATGGAATTGAGCCAGAGATCATGGTGAATCTGCCCCGCCCTCGGCGCCCCTTCCCGCATGAAGAAATACACCAGGTTCACCGCCACTCCGTAGAACAACAGGCGCAGGCGCCACCACCCGGCCGATTCGCGCATCCAGCAGGCGGCGATGAGCGCGCCGTTCAACACCAGGAGTCCACCGTCCCCCAGGGACCCCGAACCCAACGGCCCCTCCCTCCCCATGGACCGCACCCAGGCCGTGACCAGAAAGACCCCAAACACCACCTCATGGACCAGCAGGCCCCGGGGGGTGCGGGGAACGGCGACGGCGGGGGATGCCGGGCGGATGAACGGTTCCCGGGGGACTCCCGGGATTTCGAGCAGGGGGGATTGCGATGGTGACTCCACGAACGGCGGAACCCTTCCAGAGCGCGGCAAAAAATCAAAGGGACTCCCCATCCATCGAAAAGGACCAGGGAGTAACCGCCTCAATCCACAGCCCCGGGCCGCCACGCCGCCAGGAAGTAGAAGACCAGCCACAGGCCAAAATAGACGATGCCCAGACCGCCCAAACCCGCGGGATTCAGAAGACAGACGCCCAGAATCAACACCGAAACCACCGCGCCGGCATGAAGCAGACCGCGCTGCCCCGGAAACACAAGGCCTGCGAGGAGAATGCCCGCCACGACGACAGGAACCCCCACCACGAGCAGCGGGGTTTCCGAGGCGCCCAGGGATGCTCGGAATCGCCCTCCGACGAATGAAAGCAGCAGCCATCCCAGTCCGGCACACGCCGTGATGAGTCCCAAAAGCCACCGGAGCGCGTTCATCAAGGGAGTGGGATAGGTTTCAGAAGGAGACCGGCACCAACAAGAAAGCGTCCCGGCGCGAGGCTGAAGGCAATCCCGTTCCTCCGCAATCGAACACCCCGGCCCTCCACGATGCGGCAAAGGGAGTCGGTCCGGGAAACTCAGGGGGATCCTGCGACGGGGAATTCGCACGATGGGCCCCGCCGAATCCTGCTTCCCGCTCCATGCATCTCCCGCCACGCTGCACTCATGGGAATGGTTCTCCGTTATATCCGCGTATCGCCCCGGAATGCCGAAGCCCTGCTCAGGCATCCCACCCTGTTGCGTCCTTTTCTCGACGGTCCCCTTTCGGATCCGAATTTCGAAACCCCGGAATCCTCCGGCCTCTGGTCCCGATGGTTTGGAAGGGCCGGACGCCGTCGGACGCCCGGTGCCACCCACCTGGAGGGCCGGGAACCCGGGGACGAAGGCGATGCCGACAAATCATGGAATGCCATCCATTTTCTCCTGACGGGGAGTGCCCAGGATGCGGCCTTCCCCGCCGGATTCATCCTGGTCGGAGGGACAACCGTGGGGGATGAGGACGTGGGCTACGGTCCCGCCCGATTGTTCGCTCCCGCCGAGGTCCGGGAAATCGATGCCGCCCTGTCGAGGATCAATCGGGAGGTCGCAACCCGACGCTTTGACGGGGTGGCCATGGATGCCGCCGACGTCTATCCCCAGATCTGGTCGCGCACGGACGAGGATGTCTTCGAGTACGCGTGGGAGAATCTCCGGGCGCTCCAGGAATTCGTCCGACGCACCGTCGAGCTCGACCACGGCCTTCTCCTGCTGCTGACCTGAAAGCCCTCCCCACGCGCTTATACTGGTCACGGCGGGTCCAACCTCCTAGCCTTTCACCACCGTCCCCCATGAGTCATCCACAGCCATTGCGCACCTCCCGCCGCAGCTTTCTCCAACGGTCTGCCGCCGCGTCCCTGGCCTTTCCCTTCGTCAGCCGGCTGCCGGTGCTCGGCGCCAACAACCGGCTCAACATCGCGGGCATCGGCGTCGGCGGCAAAGGCATGGTGGACATCACCGGATGCGACTCCGAAAACCTCGTCGCGCTGTGTGACGTGGACGACGCCCGGGCGGCGGATGCCTTCAAGAAATTCCCCAATGCGCGCCGGTTCCGCGATTTCCGCGTGATGTTCGACCAGATGGGCAAGGGCATTGACGCGGTCACCGTCTCGACCCCGGACCACATGCACTTCCTCCCCTCGATGTGGGCCATCGAGCGCGGCAAGGGCGTTTATTGCCAGAAGCCGCTCACCCACACGATCGAGGAAGCGCGCCGCCTGACCCAGGCGGCGAAGAAGTACAAGGTCGCCACCCAGATGGGCAATCAGGGCCGCTCGCATCCACAACTGCGTCGCGAGGTGGAACTGGTCCGCGCCGGCGTTCTCGGACCGGTGCACGAGGTTCATTGCTGGACGGACCGTCCCGGAAAATGGTGGCCCCAGGGCGTCAGCGCTCCGACCGCCACCCCGCCGGTTCCCAAGACCCTGGACTGGGATCTCTGGCTCGGGGTCGCAGAGACGCGTCCCTACAACCCGGCCTACCTTCCGTTCAACTGGCGCGGATTCTGGGATTTCGGGACCGGCGCCCTCGGGGACATGGGATGCCACCTCTTCAACCTCCCCGACATGGCCCTCGGCATCCGCAACGCCACGCGCGTCGAGGCCGGCAGCGAGGGGATGACCGACGTGTCCGGACCCCGGTGGTCAAAGGTGCGCTGGGAAATCCCCGCCGAGGGAACCCGTCCGGCCTATACCCTGTGGTGGTACGATGGCGGACAGCTTCCGCCCGTGGCCCTGTTCCCGGCGGAAGCCTACGCGGACAACGGCGTGATCTTCGTCGGACGCGACGACGTCATGCTCAGCAATTACAACGGCGGCGCGAAGTTCCGGTCCGGACGCACGGTCACCGACTTCAAGCAGGTCCCCGAGACGCTGCCGAAGTGTTCCAACTGGGATCGCTGCCACTACGAGGAATGGATCAACGCCTGCAAGGGTGGGCCCAGGGCGCTCTCGGATTTCGAGGTTGCGGGTCCCATGACCGAAATCGTCCTCCTCGGAAATGTCGCCGTCCGTGCCGGCCACCCCATTGACTGGGATCGCGACGCCCTGCGCGTGACCAACGACCCGGCGGCAAACCGCTTCGTTTCCCAGAAGGATCGCCGCGGCTGGACGATTTGATTCCCCGCTCCGGGGATGCCAACCGCACGCCGGTCCTCCCTGACTTCAACGATTGCCCGACGTCCCCATCGCGGTCCAGCCTTGGGTCGTGCCGCCCCGCGTCCAACCCTCAGACCGCTTCCAGTTCGAGCGGGACTGCCTTGCGCGCGGACTGACGCGGGTGGCCGGAGTCGATGAGGCGGGGCGCGGTCCTCTCGCGGGCCCGGTGGTCGCCGCGGCCGTCATTCTCCCGGGAACCTGGATCCGGGAGGGGATGCCCGCAGACCTTCGGGACCTGAACGATTCCAAGCAGCTCACCGAGCAACAGCGGGAACAGTTCTTTCACCGGTTGACCGGGGACGCCCAGGTGGAATGCGCGATCGCCACCATCGAGGCCGGGATCATCGACACCATCAACATTCTGCAGGCGACCCACCGCGGCATGAATGAAGCGCTCGCGAAACTGAAGCCGCGTCCGGAACACGCGCTGGTGGATGGAACCCGGGTCCGGAGCCTGATCCTGCCCCAGACTCCACTGGTGAAGGGGGACGGCCGGAGTTACTCGATCGCCGCGGCCAGCGTCCTCGCGAAGGTGACCCGGGATCGCTGGATGCGGGAGGCTGACGCTCGGTGGCCGGAATACGGGTTTGCACAACACAAGGGCTATCCGACGCCCGACCATCTGGCCGTCCTCGCACGCCTCGGTCCCTGCCCGATTCACCGGCGCAGCTTCGCCCCGATCCGGAAGCCGGAGCCGGAGTTGTTTCCGTCCTGAAGGATTCCGATGCGCCTGTGGCGGCAGCTCTGGGAACGTTGGAGGCCCCGCCGCCCGCAACCTCCCGAGCACCTCCGTCGGGGACGCCTGGGTGAGGACGCCGCACTCCGCGAGTTGGTCGCCACCGGCATGAAATTCCTCGCCGCCAACTACCGGTCCCGCCACGGCGAGATCGACCTGATTCTCCGCGAGGACGACTGCCTGGTCTTCGTGGAAGTGAAGACGCGGTCGTCGGAGGAATGGACCCGTCCCGCGGCCGCGGTGGATGCCCGGAAACGGCGACTGTTGTCCCTCACGGCGGAAGACTACCTGCGCCAACTTCCGGACCGGCGCGTCAAATCCCGCTTCGACGTCGTGGAGGTCCTGTTGTCCGCAGGCGACGTCCGCGAGATCCGCCACCTCGTCAATGCCTTCCCCTCCGACACCCGCCCGCTCCGGCGCCGATAGGATGACGGCGCTCGACGCACGGGCTCCGCAGCTTCAACCCAGGAATCCGAGGTTGGACTGCTGAGGGGATCCAAAGTTGGCCAGGTTGCCAAACACCGACGGCAAATCGGTATCGGAGACACCCATCCATCGCGCCAGCGTCGCCCCGTACTGCTCGGTGGACGTGCTGGGGATCAGGACGCCGCGGGAACCGCAATCGTCCGGACCCTGCAGGGACAAATCGGGGAACCGTCCGTACACCCTTCCCCCGAGGACAGCCCCGCCCAGGATGAGTTGGTGATTCCCCCAGCCGTGATCGGATCCCGAGCCGCTCGGCTGCAGGGAACGACCGAAGTCGGACATCGTGAAACTGGTGACCTGGTCCGCGACGCCCAATTCGGCGGTCGCGTTGTAGAAGGCGGCGAGCGCCTCGGACACCTGCTTCAAAAGGTCCCAGTGCTGCCAGCTCTGCGACCCGTGCGTGTCGAATCCCCCGAGCGAACAGAAGAACACCTGCCGCCGCATGCCGGTGGTCGTCCGAAGCTTGATGACCTTGGCCACCTGCAAAAGCTGGTCGCCCAGGCTGGTCCCGGGGAATGCCGTGGACACCGTGGCGGAATTTCCCCGGAGCATCGCATTCAGGGCGAGCGCGTCCTTGCGCACCTTGTTCGCCGACTGGATCAGGGCCAGTCCACTGTCGAACTCCAGCAATTGCTGGATGCCCGTCCGCCGGGCATCCGAGGCCGACTGCGGCCACAGATTGAGTCCGCTGACGTCGAGATCGAATCCGGGCAGCAGGCTGGCCGACTGCACAATGCCGCCGGTGCAGAACAGCGCCGGGCCATTCGTGGATACGGCCGCCGGGAACGTGGACGTGCCATTGAGCGTGTGCAGGGCGTCCACGGTCCGTCCGCCCCAGCCCGTGCCGCCCGTGGCGGACGGGAACCCGCTCTGCATCTGCTGGAGCTGGTCCGAGTGCGAGAAGAGATTCGTGGGCACCGCCACGGTATTGGACAGAAACGCCTGCCGCGTGACGGGGGCCACCAGCATGCCGGTGTTGGCCAGGACCGCGAGGCGCCCCTGCGCCCACAACGGGTGAATGGCCGCGAGACCCGGATTCAATCCGTAGGGCGTGCCGTCGGCGGACTGAACCTGCAGCAGCGGCCCGTTGTTGTCCGGCAACGCCAGACTGCCGCGCCCCGTGCGATACGCATTGAAGGCCGATTGCGTCAGCGGAATGATGGTGTTGTGTCCGTCATTGCCGCCGAACAGGAAGACGCAGACCAGAGCCCGGTAATCGGGGGTGGCGGTCTGCGCGAGGGAGTTCAGGCGTCCAAGTCGGGACAACAACGCGGCGGCTCCCGCTCCGCGCAGGAGGGAACGGCGGCTGATTCGGATGTGGTTCATGGAGTCATCTCCGGGGACAGGTTCAATATTGGACGGCGTACTGGCCGCTCAGCGCCGTCAGGTACAGGACGGTTTCAATCCGGGTGCGGGCGTCATAGCCGGGCGTGGCCGCAGTGATGAGCACCTGTTTCATCCCGGCCGGCATGCGCCCGTAAAGCAGGCGCTGGTTCACCGCCTCGACCAGCCCGGGCATGTCGTTTCCGAAGGGCTGGTAGGGACTGAGATCAATCGTGAAATCCCCGCCGGAGTTCCCGAGCAGGTAGTTCAGCAGATTGCCCCGGAGGGTCGCCTCCGTCGGCGAATAGATCTGGAACTCCGGTCCGAAGAGGGGGCTCTTCGGAACCCGGTACAGGGGCGAGAACCAGCTGAACACCGACGGCGGACTCAGCGGCATCTGGGCCATGTAGTCGTACAAATAGGTCAACTGTTCCGTGCTGCTGTAGCGCCCATCCAGGGCGCGCAGGAACTGGGAGATGTGGAGGATCGGCTCCTTCAACCGCCCCGAGGTGGCGGTCGGCGTGTCGTTGCGCGCCTCTGCATCGGTCAGGATCGCCGTCACCGTGGCCCGCAGGTCCCCGCCGGTCGCACTGAACACCGACGCCACCCGCTGGACGTATCCGGGGCTGGGATTGCTCATCACCAGGCTCCGGATGAGTCGCGTCGCGAGAAACGGCGGCAGGTTCGGATGCGTCATCAGGATCTCCAACACACTCTCCAGATCCTGCGGCACCGTCTGGTTGGCCGGAATCACCCGGCCGAGAACGTTCTTGGCGCTGGTGTCGTGATTCGACGGACGCGTCTCCATCGGCGCCCCGTGGTACTCGTTGTTGGCGGCCCGGGGCGTCTGGCCGGGAGCGGTGGCGTAGGTCCAACCGGTCAGCGCCAAGGCGAGCTGCATCACGTCCGCCTGGGTGTAGGTCGGCACGGGAGCTCCATTGGGATCCAGCCACACCGTCCCATCCGGGTTCAACTCCCAGAGTCCGATCGTGAACAACTGCATCAGTTCCCGGGGAAAGTTCTCGTTTGCGCCGCCGCCGAGGCCCGGCTTCATGGAGTTGGCGAGGTCCAGGTACTTCCCCATGGAGGACGACATCGCGACCTCGCGGAGCAGATCCCGATAGTTGCCAAAGGCATGGGTCCGGAGGGCATTCATCCACGGCAGCATCGCATCCGCATACACGAGCTTGTTGGCCGAAGTGACCACGATCTGACCCAGGGAATAGATCACCCGCTGGCGGAGTTGATCCGGCGCCGTGGTGTAGGTGGAGAGCAGCCATTGCTGGAGTTCCCCGACGGAATTCCCCGGGGGCACGGGGATGGGCGTGGCCGGCAGGGAAAACTGCTCGTCGAGGTAGGCGGGGAAGCCCATCTGCCGGACCCGGGCAATCTCAGCCCTCGTCGGTCCAAATGATGACTGCTCCAGAAACCGGGCGGCGGCCAGTTCCCCCGGGGTGGTGGCGGGCAGTGCAAGGCTGGCGGATGCCGTGCCGGATTTCGCCGGATTGGCCACCGAGGTGGCGCGGATCGTGAGCAGACTCGAGGACGGCATCACCGACGGCGCGGTGAAAACTCCCGATGACGTGATCGTGCCAAGGGCGGCGGAACCGCCCGCAATTCCATTCACAGACCAGGTCACCGCCGTGTTGTTGGTTCCCGTCACCGTGGCGGCAAAGGAGCGGGAGGAGCCCAGGGAAACCGTGGCGGTGGCCGGAAGGACGGCGACGGTGATCGGAGGCGGTGGTGGCACGAGGGTGACCGTCGCCTGGGCGAAGCCCGCAGGGTTGGCCACGGACGTGGCGCGGACGGTCACGGTCGGTGTCGCCGGGAGGGACGCGGGTGCCGTATAAAGACCCGTGGACGAGATCGTCCCGGTCGCGGCCGATCCGCCATTGACTCCATTCACCGACCATGTGACGGCCGTGTTGGCACTTCCGGTGACGGTGGAGACAAATGCCTGCGTCCCCCCCACCACCACTGAGGTCGTGGCCGGTGACACCGTGACGGTGACGGCGGGCAGCGGTGCGGTCAGCGTCACGGTGGCCTGACCGAAGGCAGTTGGACTCGCCACCGAAGTCGCACGCACAGTGACCGCGGTGGAGGCCGGCAGCACCGAGGGTGCCGTATAAACGCCAGTGGAGGAAATGACCCCGGTCGCCGCACTTCCACCGACGACCCCATTCACCGACCACGTGACCGCGACATTGGTGGTCCCGTTCACCGTGGCGGCAAAGGCCTTGGTGGTGCCGATCGAAACCGTCGCGCTCACCGGGGCCACGGCGACCGTGACCACACCCGCCACGACCGAAACTCCCACCGAGTTCCCCGTCACGGCACCCGGCCCCGGCTGGCGCACGGCAAAATTGAGAGTGCCCGCGGCGGCGGCGGTCCCCACCGCGGTCAGTTGCGTCGTCGAGACGTAGGTGGTGACCAGATCGAGCCCATTGGCCGTCACCACGGAATCCGGCGCAAAATTGCTTCCATTCAAACCCACGCGGTAGGCCCCCACCACAATGGAACTTCCACCCGATGGCCTGACGCTCCAAAGCCACGGGTACTTGCGGGTGACCTTCAGCGAGGTGGACGCGGACGACGACGGAAACGCCGTACTCCGAACCCGGATCGTCAGGACGTTGTTCGTCGGCGCCACCGGGGGCGGCGTGTAAAGGCCGCTGGCACTGATGGTCCCCAGCGTGGCGTTCCCTCCCACAAGGTCGTTCACCAGCCATACCACCGTGTTGGGATTGATGGGTACGTAGGCGCCGAACTGTTTGGCTGAACCCAATTCCACCGTGTTGTCCCGCGGCCACACATCCATCGCCCCGGCGACCTGCGCCCGGAGCATCCCCGCGGTCAGGAGCCATGCGAGCACCGCGGCCCAGCCCAGCCAGCGAAATCCTGGCATTCCCTTCGGAAAGCCTTCGGACGCCACTCCGGGAAGCGAGGCGACCGCATGCTTCCACCTCGCGGCATTGGGAAGTCGAAGAATTCGGAAGCACCGGGCAGGAATCCGGTGATGAAGGCTGGAAGCCGCTTTCATGCGTGAATCGCCCGGACGCCGTCGATCACACTCATCGCAACAAACCGGGCGTGGGAACTTCTTACCCATTAACATCAGTTCTTGCAACCCGGGAATTCGCAGGCAAACGGGGGGGGCGGAGCTTCCGGTTTTGGACCTCTCATTGACCCATGGACGGACGTTCGGCACCGTGATCCGAGGATCCGTCGACCCTCACCCATCGAAAGGGGCCCACCCAAACCATCGCCCGCACCTCGTGAAACAATCCACTCTCTCCCAAATCGTTTCGTCAGTCTCGGTCGTCGTGATGGCTGCGATGCTTGCGGGCTGTGAAAAGGGTACCCCGCCCGCCACCGGTTCCCGCTCCCACTCCAAGGAACCGGTCGTGGTGGTGGCCGAAGCCAATGAGGTGGATGGATCGGATCCGACCGAAATCGAACTCACCCGCAAGCTGGAGGAGAAACGGCGCGCCAACGGGGGCAAGCCCAAGGCCAAAAACAACGCGGGAACGAAATCCGCCACCGTTGCCACTCCGACGCCCCCGGCCCCGCAGGCTCCAGGCCCCGGGGAACAACGCTGTTTCGAATGCGACGGTCAGGGACAGGTCACTTGCGTGGCCCCGGGATGCAGGTCCGGATACCTGACCTGCCCGGGACGATGCCTGAAGCGAAACCAGGGTACGTGGGTTCCGGACACCGCGCACGGGGGCATGGCGGCCAAAATCAAGGTCCCCGGAGGTGGAACCTGGACCATCAACGAAGGCCACGCCGGGGAGGTCTGGGTGGCGCAGGGAGGGAAGATGGTGAGCCAGGGGCCGTGTCCGACCTGCGGTGGCCGCCAGGTCATCCGCTGCAAAACGTGCGACGCGACGGGAAAGACCGCCTGCGAACTCTGCGAGGCCAAAGGCGCGATCCCCGCGACGTGGAAGCCCACCGACAACCCGTGGTTTAATCGCAACCCCGACCTCGTCCGCCTTCAGGACGGCCGGGCGTTTCTCGCCAAGGAGGTGGGCGGCGACGATGTCGTCGTGATGTTCAAGACCCGCACGGGCGAGGTCATCACCATCGCCCGCGCCGAGGTCACCCAGGGACCGAAAAAACCCTGACGGGCCGATTCAGCCCCGTCCTTTCGGGGTCCCGCCTTCATCGCTGAACACCGCCTCGATCGATTCGCGGAACAATCGGGCAATCTTGAAGGCCAGGGGAAGGCTCGGGTCGTACTTCTCGGTCTCGATCGCGTTGATGGTCTGACGGGAAACTCCCAGTTTCTCCGCCAGGTCTCCCTGCGACCACTCGCTCTGGGCGCGCAGTTCCCGAAGTCGGTTTTTCATCGGACGCGCCGGTGGGCGACCAGGACTGCCACGACATAGAACAAAAACGTGAGGACGAAGTACCCCTCCCAGCCAAAGTTCAGGCCCAGCCCAAACCCCGCTCCCCGGAGCAGGTCCGCCGACAGCGTCACCAGCAGCATCCCCAACGCGGAACCGCACACCGCCTCCAACTGGGTCCGCCGCTGCAGTTCATCGAGTCCGCGGATCCAGCGCCACAGGGAGCGCACATACAGGAGTCCGGGAAGAATCGGCAGCAACGCCACCATCCCTCGCAGCGCTCCGCCCAGTCCCGGGGTCTGGAGCCACACCCGGGCCACAACGGCCGCCACCACAGATACCACGGCCCACGCATTGAGGCGGAGGGCTTCCCGGACCGACATCTGCACCGGCTCCGGCAGGAGATTGGATGAAGTCTTCATGATGAATTTCGGAACCACCTGTAAAGCAAGCTTGTCACTTGTCAAGCATCATTGACACCCTTGCAGCCATCGGAATGAAACTTTCCCATGGACGTGCGGGTGCTTCGGGAGCCAATGCCGGGTGAAGAACGATTCCCGGACCGCGTCTCCACTCCATGAAACTGATCCCCTCGCTCCTCGCCTTCGCCCTCGCGATCCCCCTCTGTGGCTGCATTCACATCGAAACCGGAAAATCCCGTTCGAATTCCGATTCCGGAGGCGGGGATCACCCCGGGGATTATCGATTCGCAACGGAATTGACGAGCCAGGGAGGGATCGGCACCGACGTCCGCGAACTCGAAGTGGTCAACCGGTATGGAAAACTCCGCATCGTCGGATCGGACTCCGGGCCCTGGTCGTGGACGAGCACCATTCGGATCAAGGCGCGGGACTCCGCCGCAGGCAACCTGGTCGTCGAGTCGGCCACCGTCACATCCACGACCAACGGATCCGCCGTCCGCATCGAGTTCAATCCGCCCAGTCCGGGCCGGCACGCCTCGGTCCAGTCGGACCTCGAAGTCCGCGTCCCGCGCCACGTCCTTGTTCACGCGTCCAATGAGTTTGGTCCGATGGAGGTCGAGGGATTCACCGCGGATGTCTCCGCCCGGTCCTCCAACGGAAAAATGACCCTCGAGGACATCGGGGGGGCCGTCACCGCCGAGGCCTCGTTCGGAAGCCTGCGGGTGCAGCGCACCGGTCCGGCGAAATTGACCAACCGGAACGGCTCGATTGAAGCCCTGGATATCCGCGGTTCCCTGGACGCGAAGACCGGATTCGCGCCTTTGAAGGCGGAATCCATCCGCGGCCCGGCCCGCCTCAAGAATGCCAACGGATCCATCCAGGTCTCCGACGCCGCCGAACTGGAGGCCGGCACCTCCTTCGCACCCATCGAGGTTCGAAACATTTCGGGACGGACCAGCCTCGAAAACCGCAATGGCGGGATTGCCGCCTCCGAATTGCACGGTCCCGTGATTGCGGACACCTCCTTCGCACCCCTTCGTCTCGACACCGACGGCCCCGCCATCACCGCGCGAAACCAGAATGGAGGCATCCATATCCGGGCCCGCTCCACCGCCCTGACCAATCTTGTCGCCGAAACGAGCTTCGCGACGCTCGAGGTGCGCCTCCCGTCCGGACTCAATCCGCGCATCGAGGCCCACTCCGACTTTGGCAAGGTGGAGTCCGATTTCCCGGTGACGGGCAAACCACCCGGCGGTTCGGACGTCGCCGCCGGCGAACCCCGGATCCAGTTGAACGACCGGAACGGAACCATCCGCGTCCTCCGCGATTGAACCCGTCCTTGTTCTCGGCACAGCGCCGCCGCCATGCTCGCGAATGGCTCCCGGCTCCGAGATTCCGTCCGAACTCCCGCCGCTGACGGTGCGGCCCATCGGATTCCTCCGCGCCGCCAAGCAGGTCAAGTTCCAGACCTTGCACCAACCGGACGAGGCGGTGGACGAGAACAACGTGGTGGAATTGCTGCCGGGCTGCGGATTCGACCGCGCGGTGTCGGACCTCGCCGGATTCACCCGCATCTGGCTGCTGTCGTGGTTTCATCGCAACACGACGTGGCGTCCAATGGTCATGCCCCCGCGCGGTCCTTCCCGACGTCGCGGACTCTTCTCCACCCG
>JAEUHD010000230.1 GCA_016793645.1 Verrucomicrobiales bacterium | reverse complement strand
GCTTCTCCATCCGGAAGGTGAAGTTTACGGCCGCACCGGAGTGGGGGGAGGGACAGGACATCCGCCTTCGCTGGGGCTCCGGCAGTACAGGTCCGATCACTGGAGCGTGACGGGATCCAATGCCCCGTCCCTGACGATGTTCATTGGCGCGAAGGAACGGGTCTAGGTCGCCAATCGCGCCGCAACCTTCGCCACCATTCGTTCCAATCGCGGGAGGGAATCTGGTTCCTCTTTCAACTCCAGCAGGGGCCGAAGTTCCTCCCGAGCCAGGTCCAGGTTCAACTTGCCAAACTGTCGGATGAGAAGGGTCTCCACATCGGCCCAATCCCGGTCGCGCCCGGCAAACACCTTGTGGATCAACAAATCCTCGGCCGAGCAGGTTTGCAGGGCTCGGCCGTCGGGCAGAAACCACGGAGAAGCCCGCTGAATCGTGCGCTCCTCAAACGGAAACGCACCCAGGGCAGCATCCACCGGAATTCCTTGCGCAGTGCGCCCCAAGAACACCCGGTGGGTCAGGGCAAACTCCCGGGCGTCCGGCCTCCGGGGATGCAGGAACCGCAGAAGACCATCCACATGCCGCTCCTCGTCCCCGAAGCCCGTCAGGAGCGTCAGATCCACATCCTGGGTGAATCGCGGACTGCCCCACCGTTGAACGACGATGCCGCCAATGAAACAGAACTGCCAATGCTGACTCCGGCAGAACCCCTCCACCTCCACCGCCGCGGTCAGGACATCACCGAGCTCGTTCATACGGCAAAGGGCTCTTGAGGCCACACCCACGCAGGCGGCTGCCGGCCGGTCCAAAGCGACGGGGCGTCATCGCGGTCGGTCCCGATTGGGTTCCTTCTGATTTCTTGCCTTCAGGAACAGCCGCTGTTGTTCCAGTAACCCGGAATCCGCCGGCTGGCCCGTCCATTCACCGGCAAAAAGGCGCAGGGATCCGATGATTCGGAAGGCCTCCGCTTCGGTGAGCGAAGCCAGTTCCCGCGCACGCGCCATTTCCAGCGCTTCGATCGTGTTCCAAATCCGGGAACGCTCGGTCGCAATCGTCGCTGTCTCAGCAGGAATCACCCCGCCAGCATATCCGGAATGAACTGCCTGTCACCGGTGAACCCGGCCCCTCTGAAGGTGTGAAGGGACAGGACAACAGATCGTCTTCGAACCAATGCCCTCTCCCTCAAGCGCCCGTCGCGCGAGGATATACCCGCAATCCCACTCACGCGCCCAACCCCGGACTTGATCAGGGGCGGCGACACGCCATCCCTCCCATCCTTTCCCACGGGAGGGCTCGCATGTTGCAGGCGCCATTCGGATCGCCCCGTTCGCGGAGCCTATTCCAGTCCGTAAAACGGAAACGGACCGGGGAAGCTGGCCACCTCGTGGACGCCGGCGTCGGTCACCGGGAGGTGATTGCCCAGCATGGCGCGCGCGGGGGCGCTCAGCAGCGTCGGGCGATGCAGGGACCCGGCGAGCTTCTCCATCCGGAAGGTGAAGTTCACCGCCGCACCGGAAAGTTCCTCGCCCCCGGGAAGACCCACGCCGCCCAGGGCGACCTCTCCAAAATGCAGCACCAACCGGAACGCAGGTTCCCGCCGCGGCTGGCGGGATTGAAGCTCCCGGAGCGCACCCGCCACCTGGGCCGCCACGCCCGGACGATCCATCCAGAACGCGAGGAAGCCGTCCCCGGTGTACTTGTTCAGGCTGCCCCCGGCCTCTTCAATGATCTGTCGGCAACCGTCGAACCACTGCTGCATCAGGGCGGGAATTCGAGACGGTTCCAGGCGCCGCGCCTGGTCGGTGGATCCCTCCTCATCCGCAACCAGCAGCCAACACGAACGCGTTTGAACGTCCCCCAGCGTGGCCGCGGTCAGGGAGCGGTCCGGACGCGGCCGGGGGGGGCCGTACGGCTGATGAAATTGGAACCGCGTGTCCCCAACCGTCAGCGTGCCGCCGTGGTAAAGCCGCGTGCGCTGGGTCAGGCGCCGGTCATTGAGGAACGTGCCGTTGGCGCTGCCCAGATCGTTCACATAGTACTCCTGGCGTCCCTGGATCTGGACCACCGCGTGATGCCGGGAAACCCGATCGTCCCGGAGCTGCAGGTCATTGCCTGCGGAGCGGCCCACGGCCAGTGCGGATCCGACCGGCTGGCGGGTGCCATCGGGGCATTCCAGCCAGACCAGTTCGTTGGACGTGGGTGTAGCGGACGAGACTTCGGAAGGGGAGGGTTCGGCTGCGAGGTTCATGGGCCGGGAGGTGAGGGTTCGTTGAAAAGGGAGGGCTGGACTCAGGGATCCTGTTCGCGAAGGCGTTTCAATTCGCGCCGCACCTGCGCGCCGACGGTGTATTGGGCGTATTAATCCCGCGCGAGGCTCACGCGGAGGCGCTGGGCCACCTGGCGCGCCGGCATGCGGCGGAGGGCGAGCGACCGGAAGATCTGGAGCAGGTCGGGCTTCACCCGCGATTTCACCCGGCCCAGCGCGGTTTCGAGAAGAGTCTCCTCCCATTCCCGATTCCAATCCTCCTCGCTGGCGGCGGCGCCGGGATCGGGAATCCGCTCCACGGTGTCCGTCCCTTCCGTCCCCTCCTCCCGCCGGAAGGGCTCATGGACGCCATGACGCTTGCGCTTGCGAAACTGATCCCCGATGCGCCAGCGCACCGTGTGCAGCAGCCAGGCTCGGAAGGGGCCCCGTTTGGGGTCAGCCTTGTATTGCGGGAGATTCTTCGCCACGCAGATCACCGTCTCCTGGACCACCTCCTGTGCCTCATCATGGTTCAGGCCGGCCTTGAGGGCCGTGGCGTGTATCAGGCGCCAATAGGTCTCAAAGAAGTCCCGCCAACTGCGGTCATCCTCCCAGTCCTTGAGCCGGCTGAGCAGGCTGCCGCGGGTGGCCTCCCGGGCGGCGTCCTCGGGTCCATCCGGCGAAATGACGGGGGAATCGCTCATGCAACAGCGCCTCAAGATCCCTACACGTTCCGAGGAATACCGTTTTCTAAAGAATCTTCATTGCGGAAGTGCGCGCAGTCCCGCAGCCGCTTTGGGATCACGGCTCCAACCGTGGTTCCGACATTCCTTCTCATCCGCCGCATCAACCGCGAAGAAAGCGGGAGCTCCGCACCCGCACTCCAGGGGCTCAGGCCTTCCAAATCTGGCCCGGGCGACCGGGGATCCCCGCCAGGGCATTGCGGGTATCCACAATCAACGGAGCCCATTCCACCAACTGACGATAGTCCACACCCGGATGCGCGGTGCTGATCAACACCAGGTCCACCGCCCGGATCGCGGCCTCCGTCCAGGGGGTGGATTGCGTCCCCGCCCAGTGCGCGTGTTCCCGGGTCGGACGGATGACGGGGACAAAGGGATCGTGATAGGACACCACGGCGCCCCGCTCCTTCAACAAATCCATCAGGTGGTAACTCGGTGATTCGCGGTCGTCATCCACGCCGGCCTTGTAGGCCAGTCCGAGCACCAGCACGCGCGCCCCCTTCACTGCCCGTCCCCGGTCGTTCAGGGCCTCCGCCACACGGGTAACCACGTAGCCTGGCATGGCGGTGTTGATCTCGCCCGCCAATTCGATAAAGCGCGTCGTCTGCCCAAATTCCCGCGCCTTCCAGCTCAGGTAGAACGGGTCGATGGGAACGCAATGCCCCCCGAGACCTGGCCCCGGATAAAATGGCATGAACCCAAACGGCTTCGTCTTCGCCGCCCCGATGACCTCCCAGACATCGATGCCCATCGCCGCAAAGACGACCTTCAACTCGTTGACGAGGGCAATGTTCACCCCGCGAAAAATGTTCTCCGTCAGCTTGGCGGCCTCGGCCACGCGACAGGAGGACACCGGCACCAGGGTCCGAACCGCCCGGGAATACAATGCCTGAGCCCGCGCGAGGCACTCGGGCGTCAACCCGCCCACCACCTTGGGAATCTCCGAGACGCGGCTCTGTGGATTGCCCGGATCCTCCCGCTCGGGCGAAAAGGCGAGATGGAAGTCCGTGCCCGCCCGCAGTCCGGAGCCTTCCTCCAATACCGCGCGCAATTCGCCCTCGGTGGTTCCGGGATACGTCGTGGACTCCAGCACCACCAGCGTGCCCCGGGACAGGTGGGGGGCGATGCTGCGTCCGGTGTTCAGCACGTGGGACAAATCCGGCTCCCGGTTGCGGGTCAACGGCGTGGGGACGCAGATCAGCACCGCCTGAACATTCCGCACCTTCGAAAACTCCGTGGACGCCGCAAAGCGTCCATCGGCAAGAAACTCGGCAAAGGCCGATGCCGGCAGGTGGTGGATGTAGCTGCGTCCCGAATTCAGCGCCTCCACCTTCGCCGGATCAATGTCCAGTCCCAGCACCCGCACCCCGGAACTCAGGAACTGCAGCGCCAGCGGCAGTCCGACGTACCCGAGTGCGACGATGGCGATGGAATCCTGCATGGCGGCGACGTGCGAACCCTATCGCCCCCCTGCCCCGAAACGCCACCCTGGAACCATCTGAAGCTGAAGTTTGAGAATCAGTAATCAGTAATCAGTAATCAGTAATCAGTCTTCAGTTTTCAGTTTTCAGTGACCGACCACCGACCACCGACCACCGACCACCGACCACCGACGAATGACAAATGACGAATGACGAATGACCCATGGGGGGGGGGGGGGGGGGGGGGGGGGGGGGGGGGGGGGGGGGGGGGGGGGGGGGGGGGGGGGGGGGGGGGGGGGGGGGGGGGGGGGG
>JAEUHD010000220.1 GCA_016793645.1 Verrucomicrobiales bacterium | reverse complement strand
CTGAGCCCAAGGGAGCTGGCCCGAGCGCAGGGATTCCGCGACAACTACGAATTCACGGGGACAAAGAGCGATGTCGTCCGGCAGATCGGAAATGCCGTCCCGAGGAACCTCGCGAAAGCGTTGGTTCGGGGAGTGCTGAAGTGACATCTCCGCTCAATTGATATGGGCCGGCAATCTTCCAGATCTGCCCGCCGGCAGCAGACTTCCCAGGAGATCCGGGACACCATCCTCGAGTTCATCGGTCGCCACTTCTACGGCGGCGACCGGGTGGCCCTGGCCAAGGACACTCCCCGGCTCCTCAAATGGGTGATCCTGAAGCCTGCGGAATGGCTCGACGAGCGGGGCATGACGATCGCCTCCGACAGCTACCGGGACCTGTTCCTGGATACCAAATCCGGGGTGCTGATGGAGGCGATCCGGCACGGCGAAATTTCCGGCATCAAGTACCGTCCCGCCTACCTGGGGAAGGTCGTCGAGTCGTTCCTGCGGATCCGCGGAGACTCCTTCTACGAGAAGGCCAAGGCCGACCAGGCTCGGCAGTCAGCCGTCATGGTGGACCAGGTGGTGGCCGCCCTGGGCGGGCGGGTGGCGACCGCCCAGGCCGATCCGGTCCGTCAGCTCGCCCAGGCTGCCACTCTCCTGCGCCGTGCAACGCGTGCGCAGACTCACCGCAAGCCGGCTGCAGGGAGCCAACTGGACCTGTTCTGAGGGTCCGGATGTTTACCTAACCTCTGCGGATCGGGCCGATTTGGGCGAAAGTTTACCCAACCTCGATCTGACGAACCCCGCCGTCGCAACCCGTTGATTTTCGGGGCTCTCCTGCGACTTCCGGCTATTTCCACCGATTACCCGACCTCACGCGGAGACTCAGTTGGGTGTGTAGATGGGATTGCGGGTGACTCCTTGGACGAAGGGCGCGACTTGAATGGGGCCCGCAACATGCGAGCCCTCCCGTAGCCGCTGACGGGAGGAGGCGCTGACCCGTTTCCTTGGGTCAGGCCGGCCGGTCCTTCGCGCAGCAGGCGCGAAGGAGGGGTCACCCGCGGGCGGCAGCCCGCAGCCACCTTTCTGTGGGGACGAAGGGAGGGATGGGGTGTCGCCGTCCGCGATCAAGTCCGGGGTTGGGTGTGGGGATGGGGTTTCGGGTGACTCCACGTACGATGGGTGTGAATTGAATGGGGCCCGCAACATGCGAGCCCTCCCGTAGCCGCTGACGGGAGGAGGCGCTGAACCTTTTCCTTGGTTCAGGCCAGCCGGTCCTTCGCGCAGCGGGCGCGAAGGAGAGGTCACCCGCGGGCGGCAGCCCGCAGCCACCTTGCTGTGGGGAAGGAGGGTAAACGCCGGTGTCCCGAACCTTGGGATGAGCCATGATAGGCCCGCACCCGGGCGGAGTTTGCCATGGACACCGAAATCCTGACGGTCTTCATTCCAGCCAACTCCGACGGAGGAAACCTGTCCATGACCCGGAACAAGATTGCGATCACGGTTTTCGTCGCGATGGGCTTGGGTCTTCTGTTGTGGCGGCCGAGCGCCTATGATCGAGCACAGGTGCTTCCGGCGGTTCGGGATCTTCCGCGGCCGTTTCAGAAAGTGAGCGCGGAGTGGTATCTGGATGGGGGCAGCATCGGGCTGGAAATCACCGACGCCACAGGACAAATCACGAAGTTGGCCATTCCAGTTGGTTCGGAACCGGGAGATTCGCGAAGGTATCATCGCCTCTTCCTGGGAGCGCTGTATGCGAAGCATTCGAATGCCGTTGAGGTGGCCTTTTCGCGGGATACTCGACGCTATCTGACCGAGATTCTTCAGAAGGAGGCGTCGGGCGCGGACCGGGACATGGCGCTGATCTGCTTGCGCGGCTCCTTCCGCGACTATTTCGAAGTCTTCGGGCGCATCGCATACAGGAGGCTGAGGGATTTCTAGCCCGGATCGACGTCCTTATTCGACGACCGTCGCCCCCGCATGGTCCAGCACCTGCCATAGGACTGCGGGATCCGCAGATTCCATGAGTGTCGACGTGCGGGTATCGGTGACCTCAACTCGAACCGGCGCCGCACCCACGGCTCCGCGTTGCTCCACCGTGAAGGGCCCGACGCCGCCCACCCAATCCAGGCGCCAGCCGCCCGGCGTGGCTGCGGGCGTCGCGAGGGTCACGGGCACGGGAAACGCCAGATCGATCAACGACTCGGGTACGTCGCGCACCCGACCCAGCAGCCCCAGTTTACCGTCGAGTTCGTACACCGCCTTGCGGCCCTCCACGTCCAGCATGGCGATGAGCCGGTCACTTCCCGTGATGACATCCAGACCCGCACGATCCCCGACCGCCATCGGCAGGGGACGCCGCTCGGTCAGGGTGCCGTTGTTCGGCGGATTCACGCGATACAGGGACGCCGTCGCCGCATCCACCGCGTACTGCAGGGTTCCCCCCGACCCCGTCGCTCCGGGCATGCCCCCGCGGTTGTTGGTGTAGGCGGTGGCCACCACGCGTGGTTGGACGCCTTCTCCGGCGCCATTCACCGCTCCGTCCACGTTCACCACCGCCCCCTGGGGACCGAATACGAGGCGATAATTCAATCCTTCGGCTGTGAGGATGCGGAGCGCATTGACCCCCGCCAGTGCGACGGGATTGAAGTCGATGGCCGCTCCCGTCCCGATCACCAACTCGGCGCCGCTCAGCATCACCTCGGTCGCCTGCCCGGTTCTGGCATCCACCGTGTAGAGGCGACCCATTCCGGAGGACCCGCGGGCGAGTCCGTAGAGCATCCCGTCCCGTGGGCGGAAATCGAGGCTCAGCAGTTCATCGCCATCGGCGAGGCCGGTGACGGCCGGGCCGGATTCGACGGGTGCCGCGGTGAACGGGATGCGCATCAGGCGATTCGAGGTGGCCAGCCCGATGGCCGCTTCCGCGATCACGGCGACCGGCAATGCCGCGGCAATGCTGATCACGTCGTCTGGAAGGTCGCGCAGCCGTGTCGCCTGCCCGGTGACCAGATCCACATCATACAATCCCGATTGGCCCCCGACCTGCAACAAGGCGAGGGCGCGATCACTTCCGGTCACCACGTCCAGAGCCGCCGGGTCACCGATATCCAAGCCGAGCGGCTTCGGATCGACGAGCGTGCCACTGTTCGGCGGATTCACGCGATAGAGCGTGTCCGTCCCCGAATCCAGCGCATACTGCGCCGTTCCCCCGACACCCCCGCCGCCGGGAAGTCCGGATACGTTTCTCGTGTAGGCGGTGGCCACCAGGCGGGGTGAGGCACCGCCTCCGCCGTTGATCGATCCGTCCGCATTCACCGTGGCACCCGAGACCGTGAACACCATTCGGAAATTCTGTCCGCTTGAGGTCACCACCCGCAACGCGTTGGTCCCGGAGAGCGCCGCCGGGTTGAAGTCCATGTCCAGCCCGCCCACCGGCATGAATGGTGCCCCGGCCAATGGAATCTCCGTCACCTGTCCGGAAGCGCGATCCACGGTGTACAGCCGCCCCAAACCCGCCTCGTCGCGCGTCACCAGATACAATCCCCCCGTGAACGGCCGCACGTCCAGACTCAGCGGTTGTTCGCCTTCCCTCAGTCCTTTGATGGCCGCGCCCTCGACCACCGGCCCGGCCCGATCCACGAACGACACCAGGCCCTTGCCTCGCGTCAATCCGTGTACCAGGACCTGGGCGAAGGTTGAACCCGAGGACAGCAACGCTCCCGCAAGAGCGATCACGAGAAGTGGCAATGATTTCATGGCTTGTATGTTCCGCCTTCTCAACGATCCAAACTTCGCGCCGGATGCATTTCGTTCCGCCCGTAGCCGCCGACGGGAGGAGGCGCTGACCCTTTTCCTTGGTTCAGGCCGGCCGATCCTTCGCGCAGCGGGCGCGGAGGAGGGGTCACCCGCGGGCGGCAGCCCGCAGCCACCTTTTTGGAATGCGGAGGGCGCGCAGCATGCGAGCCCGCCCGGTGCCTGAATTTCGACTCGCCAGCCCATCCCCGTCTCGGCTCCAGTCGTTGAGGTCCGCCGACCTCTCCTCCCCAATGCACGTCTCCGATGTTCTGTCCTCCGACCGCTTCCCCCGCGCGTCGAAATATCATCCCGATTGGATCCTGTCCGGGGTCAGCGGTGGGGCACCGTGTCTCCAGCTCACCGAGTGGCTGGTCGAGGCGATGCCGCTGAAAGCCGGCATGCGGGTGCTCGATCTGGGATGCGGCCGCGCGCAGTCGTCCATTTTCCTCCGCCGTGAATTCGGGGTTCAGGTCTGGGCTGCCGACCTTTGGTTCGACCCTTCAGAGAATTTTCGGCGCATTGAGGATGCCGGGGTTGCCGACGGGGTCTTTCCCATCCGGGCGGATGCGCGATGCCTGCCCTTCGCCGCGGAGT